>NZ_JAHKEI010000008.1:0-79290 GCF_018790995.1 Gemella sp. zg-1178 | reverse complement strand
TAGCTCTTTCCCACTTGCTCCAAGTCGCAGCGGATATATTCAAACGCCCAGCCACTTCATCTTGCGACAAATTAAACTTAACCCTTAGCATCTTTAACGTTAATTTTTCCAAAATCTTCACCTCCCTATTTATAAAATTTACTTATTACTAATGCGTCAAAATCCAGTAAATAAAATAGACTAAAGCTATAATCTCAAGCGTTTTCCACACAATTTTTAAAATTAATTTTACCGTTTCCTTATCCATATTGACTATTTCTTGAAAAAGTGTTAAAATTTGCTTAGGTGGAGCTTTCGCCCCCACCTTTTAACCAAATATTATTTCAATTATAATTCTTATTATGACAGTTAGCTTTAAAAGCTTTGTTATAATTGAAAGTATTAGCTCAAGGTATTCATCAAATATCTTGAGTTTTTCTTTTTCATCTCACTTTTTCAAGCCTTTAACCCTCCTTTCTAGCTTGATAATAATATTATACAATATTATATTGTTCTTGTATGTACTTTTTTATTTTTTCTTAACTTTTTTAGTTTTTTATAATAATATATAAGTATAATAATTAAGGAAGTGATAAAATGATTAATCTTGTAAATAAAGAAATAATGGCTAGAAATACAAAGTATTATATGGGAAAAATGATTTAAACACTACTGAATTTTCAAATAAACTTAATTTTAATACACTATAGTGTTAGATTAGTTTAAAGCTAAAACTTATTCTAGAATAGATCAAATAGAGATAATGACTAATTAGTTTGTAATATCAAAAGTAGATTTAGTAGAAGCAGATTAGCAAATAAAAAAAACAAGGAGTAAAAATCCCCGTCTTAGTATAAGTAGAATCAGGTATACCAATCACAGCGATATAAGACATAATAGACTATGAAGAAATAATCCAGGAAATGGAAAGAAGTGGAGAATACTTCGACCCACAAATAAAAGACAACTCCATATAGCTAAAAATGGGCAACGGCGGCGTAATAGTAAGAAAACAACCTGATGCTCAGACAGACCACACCGTCATAATAATAGTAACCTACGATAACACAACCTGCAAAAAACTAAAAAACCAATATACAGATATCAACCAACCCTGCATACGCCCCCATGTTTTACACCCTAGAAGAAATCCAAACAAAACCAGTAACCATACTAGGCAAAGTCGTAGAACTAAGAGCGAAGTTTTAGGGATAAGAAAATAATAGAAAAAGGTTATACAATGTGAAAAAATTTTATTTTGACGAATCAGGTTCAATAACAAAAAGCAAAAACATAAATAATAAATATTTTATTTTTGCTGGAATATCTACAAATGAACCTGAACACACTAAAAGAATATTTAAAAAAGCAAAACAAAAATATTTAAAAAATAATCCAGACCTAAATTTCAACATAAAAAATGAAATAAAAGGCTCTGAAATGAATATTGATTTTAAAATATTTTTATTTGAAGAACTAATAAAAAAGACAGACATTACATTTTACTTTATGATATTTGATAATCACAATGCCTATGACAGATTAACAACAAATCCATCAATAACATTCAACTACATAAACTTCTTATTACTAAAAAATTCATTTTCAACTTGCAACATATTAAATTTGAATTTAGATAATAGAAATGTAGCTATTAAAAATTTAAAGTCCTTACAAGACTATCTAGAAATTAAATTTTGTATAGAAGATAACAAAGTAAAAGAATATGTAAAAGTAGAATATTTTGAATCACAAAACAATATATTAATACAAATAGCCGATATATTTTCAAATTTTATTTATAGATTAATAAAAGGAAAAGATAATAATTCAAATCAAGAAAAAGCCATTAAAATATTCAATAAACTAAAAATAAAAAACATTCAGCATATGGATTATTTTCCACGAGCTAAATGTAATTCTAGTTTATTTGGATAAATAGGATAGTATCAACTTAAGAATGGGTTACCAAAACAGGCAACTTACGAATAAATGTACGCCATTTCTTAAGAATTACCAATACCACCTAAATTAATTTTACATTATTGCTGCCCAATAGTCAATAATTTTTTACTTTTTATAAACAAAACTATTAAAATTATATACATAGGAAATTAGCATTTGAAAAAGCTACGGCTTTCAAGTGTGCAAATACTGTGATATATGAAAATATATATGCAGTATTTTTGTATTTAAGAAAAATTATAAAAATATAATTTTAGATAGCTATTTGTAGCTATCCAATATGGTTTTTAAACCGCTAAAAAATTAAATTTAAAGGATTATAATTATGAAAAAATCAAAAATTTTATTAACAGCATTATTATCTAGTGTGGTTATTGTAGGTGGATGTTCTAACAATACAGAAAAAAAATCTACAACTAAAGAGTCTTCAACTTCTAACTCAAAATCTAGTTCAACAAATTCAACAAACAAAAAAGAAGTAAAAGACAAAATTTATGGATTAAATGAATACTGGGTAGTCGATGGTCAATGGAAATTAAAAATTGATAGTGTAACCACTACTACAGAAAGAAATCAATTTTATAAAGATGAACCAGCACAAGTAGTTGTTATTACTTATACATATGAAAATCTAGGGTATAAAGGAGAATTCCAAGATTTATTTTTTACACCATATCAGGTCGTTGATGGCGGTAAAAAAGTATCTAAAATATACCCAATAATTAATCTTAACTATGTAAAACCTACACCTGAAGGTGCTATTATGGAGGGTGCACAAAAAGCTTTTGGATTATCTACTGAAAGTAAAACAATTAAAGTTATGTTCGACAAATACGACAGCAATAAAAAGCGACAAAAAGCTACATTTGAAGTCCCTGTAGAATAAAATAAACAAATAAAAAAACTCCCCTACTTAGCCAAAAGCAAGGGAGAAATAGCGTATAGTAAAATACACTAGTCTCAACAGCTAATATTATACTATACGCTTCTTAATAATCCAAATTTACAAAGGAGCGTGTTTTTATGAATATCAAAGAATATGAAAAAACAAAGCAAGATTTTTTTAAAAAAAGATGCCAAACTATATATTGCTAAAATGCAAACCTAAAGAAAAGAACTAGGTATATTAACTAATAAATACCAGTTATTTTCAGAAGTATATAATGACTGGTTTGAAGGGTACAAACATAATATAAAAGAAAATACACTTTTCATTAAAATGCACATTTTCAAACTATTGTTAGAGTGATTTAATAAAATTAAACTAACAAAAATAACAGATTCACATTGTCAAAAATTGATAAGTACACATTCTGAAAAATATAGTCTTGCCCTACTAAAAAATGAAAATGTAGAGAACAAAAATATTCATAAATGCAATAAAATTAAATTTAATTTAATTTATAAAAATCCAATGAACGACGTTATGCTTCCTAAAATTAAAAAACTGAACAAGAAGACGAATTATACTATAATTAAAGAAGAATTAAGACTTTTATTAAAAAAAGTTGAAAAAATTACTCATTAAAAACATTAGTAATATTTAGACTACTTGCCTTTATAGGAATTAGTAAATAAGAATTACTATCATTAACTTAGGATGACGTTAACTTAAATAATACTCTTATAACCATAAATAAAAATCTCTCACTAAATATATACTATAAAATAAAAATTCAATCCTCAATAATCAAAAAAGCAAAAAGAAAAATTACCATAGACACTAAAACTGTACAAATGTTAAAATACTACCAAAAAACAACAAGCTCTAAATTATAGTTTACAGATAAAAATGACAACTTCATAGGTCTAATGTACTTAAATCACAAAATTAAAAATATATGCAAAAACACAACTTAAAATTAATAAAAATACATGGTTTTAGACATACCTGTTGTTCTTTATTATTCGAAAGTGGTGCAAACATTTAAGACTTACAAAACAGATTAGGGTATAACGATTTAAAAACTACAATGGGAATATACGCCCACTTAACAAAAAACAAAGAAATAAATTAGCCAACAAATTTGCTAACCATTGAAACTTTTAACAACAGTTCCTTATATATTTCGTATACATTCTAAAAACAACCCTTGAAACGTTGATGTATCAAGGGTTTAAAAAATATTATTTAGTTTCTCTGTGTAGAGTTACTTTTTTTAATCTAGGACAGTATTTCTTAAGTTCAATACGGTCTGGATTATTTCTTTTATTTTTTTTAGTAATGTAGTTTCTATCACCACATTCTGTACAAGCTAATGTTACATTTACGCGCATTAATATAGCCTCCTATTTTTAATATATGTCTTACAACTTTTTCATACAACGACAAATATTATATCATTAAATAAATATAAAATCTAGTATTTTTATATAATTTTACTTACCTATTACCTTTTTCTTTTCTTTTAATTCTTTTATTCTATTTAATCTTTCTTCTTTTCTTTTCTTTTTTTCTTCTCTACTTGAACTTTTTATAGGACCTCTTGCTATATGTTCCTTACTGTCATTTGTAATAAGAACTTTCTCTTCGTTTTTCAGTTCTATTTCTTCGTGTCTTTCTACTTTTATACGCAGTAGATTTGTAGTAACACTATCTTCAATTTCAGCAATCATATTTTCAAACATGATATGACCTTCATTACGATACTCTCTAAGAGGGTCTATTTGCCCATAAGAACGCAAGAAGATACCTTTTCTCAACTGGTCCATCTGGTCAATATGGTCTGTCCAATGCTGGTCAATAGAATTTAAAAGTATATATTTTTCAAAATTATCCATTGTTTTATCAGTAAGTAATTCACGTTTTTCAGCAAGTTCTTTTTTAATATTTACGAGGGCTAATTCTGCTATTTCTTCTTTATCACTAGCTTCTGTGTAATTATCAATATTAATAGGATTATCTAATAAATATTTTTCATTAAGTAATTTCACGATATCTCTTATATCAATATCTTCATCTACAAACTCTAAATTTAAGGAGTAATCAATAGTTTTGTTTACAGCATTGTCTACCATGCTAGCTATTATTTCAGAAACTTTTTCTAATTCTAAAACTTCATTACGTTCTCCATACATTATTTCACGTTGTTTTCTTAAAACATCGTCATATTGAAGAACTTGTTTTCTAGCATCAAAGTTATTTCCTTCAACACGTTTTTGGGCACTTTCAACAGATCTACTTATCATGCGACTTTCTAATGGAGTATCGTCATTCATATCCATTAATTTTTTAAGTCTATCCGCTCCAAAACGAAGCATAAGTTCATCTTCTAAAGAAAGATAAAATCTTGAATAACCTGGGTCTCCTTGACGTCCTGAACGTCCTCTTAACTGATTATCAATACGGCGCGATTCGTGTCTTTCAGTACCTATAACGGCTAATCCACCTAATTCTCTTACACCCTCACCAAGTTTTATATCTGTACCACGACCTGCCATGTTGGTTGCAATAGTAATTGAACCTTTTTGTCCTGCCATTTTAATTATTTCTGCTTCACTCTCATTTTGTTTGGCATTTAAGACCTTGTGGGGAACTCCAGATTTATAAAGTAAATTAGATAGCAATTCACTTGTTTCTATGGCTACTGTACCTAATAAGACAGGTTGCCCTGCAAAATATCTTTCTTTCACATCACGAACTATCGCTCTATATTTAGACTCCATACTAGAATATACTAAATCTGGTGCGTCAATACGAATTACAGGTTTATTTGTAGGAATAGTAGTTACAAACATATTATATATATTTCTAAATTCTTCTTCCTCTGTTTTGGCAGTACCTGTCATTCCAGATAATTTTTTATACATTCTGAAATAATTTTGGAAAGTTATTGTTGCCATAGTTTTGCTTTCTTTTTGGATTTCAACATTTTCTTTAGCTTCTATGGCTTGATGTAAGCCTTCCGAAAAGCGTCGTCCTGGCATAGTTCTTCCAGTGAATGAGTCAACAATTAAAATTTCTCCATCATAAACAACATAGTCAACATCAAGACTCATTGTATAATTTGCTTTTAGAGCTTGATTTATATGATGAGTTAAGTCAACATTTTTTAAATCATAAAGATTTTTTAATCCAAAATATTGTTCAGCCTTATCAATACCTCTTTCAGATAGTTGAATAGCTTTAGTTTTAATATCTAGTGTATAATCCCCATCGCTACCATCTTCTTCTTTAGCCATCTTTAAAGTTCTAACAAATGCGTTAGCTACTTGATATAAAGATGTAGATTCTTGACCTTCTCCAGATATTATAAGTGGTGTTCTTGCTTCATCAATAAGTACAGAATCTACCTCGTCAATTACTGCATAATTTAGAGGTCTTTGCACTCTCGATTCAACATTTCTAACCATATTATCCCTCAAATAATCAAATCCAAGTTCGTTGTTTGTAGAATAAGTAATATCGCAATTATATGCTTCTCTTTTTTCCGATGGAGATAGGGAGTTTAAATTTAGTCCAACAGTTAGCCCCATATATTCATAGAAAACACCCATTTCTTCTTTATCACGTTGTGATAAATATTCGTTTACAGTGATTACGTGAACACCTTCGCCGTATAGGGCATTTAGATAAACTGGCATAGTTGCAGTCAAAGTTTTACCTTCTCCTGTACGCATTTCTGCTATATCTCCCTTATGAAGAGCGATCCCCCCCATAATCTGTACCTTGTAAGGTTTCATACATAATGAACGAAAAGCTCCTTCTCTTGCAGCGGCAAAAGCATCTACTAGTATATCATCTAATATGTCCGAACTAGAAACACCTTTTTCTTTTTGTTGTGAAATATAATCTCTAAATTCTATTGTTTTATTTTTTAATTCCTCTTCTGTTAAAGAAGCATATTCATCTTCTTTAGCAATTACTTTCTTTGCCAATTTTTCAAGACTTTTTAATTCTCTTTTATTAGCATCGAAAACTTTATTTAAAAATGCCATATATAATTTCCTCTCGGTTAATAAATTAACTTCTTAACATCATAATATTATAACACTTAGATATATATTTAGCAATTATTTTTTCTAATTAGCAAATTATATGTAAAATATTCAAAGTAAAAATTTATTACTTATAATATAACTTTACTAAAAGTTATAAAAAATAGACACTTTTATTTAAACCATCTATTTTACTTATATCAAATTTTATTACTATCTTACTTCTACCGCTGTATCAGTAGCGACAACAAGAATCATATCGCCATTAGTTCCTAGGCTTTCAAAGTTTATAGATAAACCAATGACTGCATTAGTTCCTAATTTACTAGCGTTAGATTTAAGTTCTTCGTCGTATCCGGCACTTCTCCCTCTAAAGAAATTTCTAAAACCAGCCCCTATATCTTTTATGAAATTTATACCAGCTAATACTGATCCAGTAACAAGTCCCTTATATTTTATTATTTACATACCTGGAACATTATTAGTTGTTGTTATTATCATAATTAATCTCCTTATATTTAAATATTATTTTTTATTACTTATTTAATATTTTTTGTATTCTTTCTACTACTCTATATTTTCCTAGCAACTCTAAACTTAAATTTAATTCTGGCCCGTGCATTTGTCCAGTAGTAGCAACACGAATTGGCATAAATAAGTTTTTACCTTTTATACCTGTTTCTTTTTGAATTTCTTTGATTGCATTTTTTATATTTTCTGCTGTAAATTCTGACATTGAAGAAATTTTTTCTAGCAATGCTTCAAAAACTTTTGAATTTGTATCTAGGGCTAATATTTCACTTTCTTCATTAGCAAATTCAAGTTCTTTTTTAAAGAATAGCGATGTTAATTTAACTATTTCTGCTCCGTAACTCATTTGTGGTTGATATAAACTTATTAATTTTTCAAACCATTCTTTATTTGTTTCAATTTCTTCTTGGGTTACTATTCCTTCTTTAACTAAGAATGGCAAAGCAAGATTTAATATTCTTTCTAGGGGTTGTTTTTTAATATATTGATTATTAATCCACGTTAATTTTTGATTATCAAAAAATGCAGGAGATTTGCTTAGACGTTTTTCGTCAAAAATTTTAGCAAATTCATCACGAGTGAAAATTTCTTCCTCTCCTTCTGGAGACCAACCTAATAAGGCTATAAAATTGAATATTGCTTCTGGTAAGTAACCAAGTGAATCGTATTGTTCAATAAATTGAATAATACTTTCATCACGTTTTGATAATTTTTTCTTGTTCTCATTAACAATAAGTGTCATGTGTCCAAATTTTGGAGCTTCAAAACCTAAAGCTTCATAAACTACTAATTGTTTTGGAGTATTAGAAACATGGTCATCTCCTCTTAATACGTGTGATATGTTCATTAAGTGGTCGTCTATTGCAACGCAAAAATTATAAGTTGCAACTCCGTCATTTTTTAAAATAACGAAATCTCCAAAATCTTTACCCTCAAAAGATAATTCTCCTTTTACCATATCTTCCCAGCTGTATGTTCTATCTTGAGGAACACGAATACGAATTGATGGTTTTCTTCCCTCTTTTTCAAAAGCCTCTTGCTCTTCTTTTGTTAAGTTGGCATGTTTACCACTATATCTAGGTGGCAAGCCCTTAGCTTTTTGTTCTTCTCGTTCGGCTTCCAATTCTTCAGCAGTCATGTAGCATTTATAGGCCTTATTTTCTGAGATTAATTTTTCTGCATACTCTTTATATATTTCTAAACGTTCAGATTGGCGATAAGATCCACAATCTTTTTCCTTATGAAGTCCCTCATCATATTCAAGACCCAACCACTTCATATATTGCAGCTGACTTCTTTCTCCCTCTTCTTTATTACGTTTAAAATCAGTATCTTCAATTCTTAAAATAAAATCTCCGTCATAACGTTTTGCAAAAAGATAATTGAATAAAGCTGTTCTTGCATTACCTATATGCAAATTACCTGTCGGTGATGGAGCATATCTAACTCTTACTTTTTTCATTGTAAAACTCCTAATTATTTAGTTTAATTTAAAATATTATACACCAGTAAGCTGTAAAAATCAATAAAACCTTGATTCTATACATAAAAGTATATTTAAAATATTATAAAAAAATTTTTTATTTTAGAAAATATTTTATGAATTATAGAAAATAATTTCTAAATTAAAATTACCATTTTGAATCCATGTAACATTTTCATTTTCAATGTTATGCAAAATGTTATATAATATTAATTATAAATATTTTAAAGAAAGAGGGTTGTTTAATGTTACAAGTAAGTATCTTATTACCTTTACTTGCAATTTTTTTAGTGCCTTTAATAAAGAAAAATATTAAAAGCATACACTTAGGATTTTTCTTACTCTTAGTACCACTAAGTTTGTTTTTATACTTTTCATCAAAAATAAGAAGTATTTATAATGGAGAAATTTTTACAAATCATTTTTCTCTTGCTTCAAACATTGGTTTAGACTTAAATCTTAGACTAGATGGGTTATCTTTATTATTCGTACTTCTTATTACTGGTATTGGTACATTAGTGATACTTTATTCTGCATACTACATGGAAAGGCTAGACCCTAAACTGCATAAATTTTATATTTTCCTTATGTTGTTTATGTCAGCTATGTTAGGAATAGTTTTATCCGATAATTTACTTAGTATGTATATGTTTTGGGAATTAACTTCTGTTTCATCATTCCTATTAATTAGTTATTGGTATGAAAATGAACGTTCAAGAAGCGGAGCCTTAAAATCTCTTATCATAACTGTATTCGGTGGAGTACTAATGCTACTAGGAATATTCATATTAGAAAATATTACTGGAAGTTTTAAAATAAGTGAAATAATAAATTACAGTCAAAATAATGAATTTGGTAGTCTAATATATATTGCAATGATTTTAATTCTTATCGGTACTTTTACAAAGTCAGCACAGTTTCCATTCCATATATGGTTACCAGACGCTATGGTTGCACCTACACCTATAAGTAGTTATCTGCATTCTGCAACTATGGTTAAAGCTGGAATATATCTTTTATTACGTATTGGTATTGTATTTTCATTCACTCCTATATTTGCTAATACCCTTATAATATTTGGTGTCATTACAATGCTAATAGGTTCAATTAATGCAGTATTCTTAAAAGATTTAAAAGCCATATTAGCCTACTCTACTATAAGCCAACTAGGAATGATGACACTGATGATTGGTATTGGAAATCTAGGTTTATATAACAATAATCATACTATATATACATTTGCATTTTATACTGTTTGCTTCCATATAATAAATCACGCTGTTTTTAAAGCCAGCTTGTTTATGGTTACGGGAATTATTGACCACACTCTTCATTCTCGCGATATATCTCTTATCAGAGGAATGAGAAAAATTCTACCTGCAAGTTTTGTAATTAGTATATTAGCTGCAATGTCTATGGCTGGAGTACCACCATTTAGTGGTTTCTACTCTAAAGAATTTTTATTAACAACAGTTTATAATTTATTAGATACTAATATCTATTATCTTATTGTTATAATAATGACTATTTTGGCTGCTATAGGTACATTCATCTACTCCATGATATTGGTATTCAAACCATTTTTAAATGAATTTAATCCTGAAGTTTTAGGAAAACACAAATTACATATTGTTAATAAAGGAATTGTTATAGCACCTGCAATACTAGCATTAATGACTTTAGCAAATAATTTTTACAAAGATGTAATAGTTATTCCAGCTCAAAAATCAGCTGTTGTAACAAAAAATTATATTACTCATATTAATCACGAAAGTTTTGTAACTAAAGAATTAATAACATCAATAATAATTATTCTTGTAGGAAGTTTAATATATATAAAATTAGCTAATAAAAATTCTATTTATAATTACAGTCCTGTTATTATAAATATTCAAAAATTATATGATATTTGTGGCGAAAAATTACATAGTTTAACAAAAGAATTACATGATTTATTTATAACAAATAAAATAAGAAGAAGTATGACTTATATCTTTATATCTCTATCTGCTACTGTAATAATAGGTTACTTCATTTTAGGTAAACCTCTTGCTATTAATAATTTTTCTGAAGTAAATTTAATAAATATCATTATATCTATCGGTATTGTTATATGCTGTATCTTCTTATCTTTTATGACTAACAGATTAGTTTTAATTATGACTTCATCAGGAATAGGATTTATGATGACAGCTCTTTATGTAACATTTAGGGCTCCTGACCTTGCAATGACACAATTTGTAATAGAATCAATATCAACAATTATATTCTTGATTGCTTTTATTGTTCTAACTAATAAAACTAAACATATTGAAAAAACAAAATTCAAACTAACAAATGCAGTAATAGCTATCTTGTCAGCTATTAGTTTTATAATCGTAGGTCTTGTTTCTTATGCTTATAAAAATCCATCAGTAATTAGTCCATTTTATAGCGAAAATGTAATTCCTTCTGGTGGAGGAAATATAGTTAATGTTATTATAGTTGACTTCCGTGGTTTTGATACTTTATTTGAAATTACCGTTATGAGCATGGTTGCCCTAATAATTTACTCTATGTTTAAAATTATAAAAAAAGGAGGTAATAAAGATGAAAACTAATGATTTAATTTTAAAAAGTTTATCGACCATAACTTCAATATTTATCTTTTTACTTTCGCTTTATTTATATTTCGGAGGGCATTTTTCTCCAGGTGGAGGTTTTGTTGGCGGGTTACTTTGCACAATGGCTTTAGGTCTAGCTATGTTTACATACGGCATAGACAAGGTTACATCTACCCTGCCTATAAACTATATTTATATTACAGCCAGTGGTTTAATATTTTCCATAGGAACTGCCATTTCTGGTATGCTTGTAGGAAAAAATTTCTTTAAACACCACTTCACTCATATTCATTTTCTCTTAATTGGAGAGGTTGAATTACATACGGCAGCTATATTTGATTTGGGTGTTTATCTTGTAGTTGTCGGTGTACTTATGTCTGTAATATTAGCCTTTGGAAAGGACGGTAGATAATATGGAATTTTATATGATTATACTCTGCGGAATTTTGGTTGGTTTTGGAGTATATATGATGCTTTCAAAAAGTACAATCAGAATAATTATAGGTGTTGGACTTTTTGGTCATGCTGCTAATCTTATTATATTAATATCGGGTGGGCTATACGACGGAGATATTCCTATTATTTCAGAACTTGGTAATAATTACATAGACCCAGTTCCTGCTGCTCTTATTCTTACAGCAATAGTTATAGGTTTTGCAGTAACTTGTTTATTAATATCAATATATATAGCAAACTACAAACTTCAAAACAGTGATGATATTAACACATTAGAAGATGTAGATTTTATAAAGGAGGTAAGTAAAGATGTATAGTAATTTACCAGTTATTCCCATAGTAATACCTCTACTATTTGCATCAATTACTATTTTCTTTAAAAATAATACTTTTATACAAAAACAAATTACACTCTGTGCTAGTATTTTAGTAACTATATCTGCAATATTTAATATTTTTAAAATTAAAAAACATGAAATTTTAATTCTTGAAATGGGTGATTGGAAGAGTCCTTTTGGTATAACTTTAGCCCTTGATGGATTAAATAGTATTTTAGTTTTAACATCAGCTATTGTTTTTCTAGCAACAATAATTTATTCGAGTAAAACTATTGATAAATATAGTGAAAATAGTTTCTTTTATACTGGTATATTACTTATTATGACTGGTATTAACGGAGCTTTTACAACAGGAGATATTTTTAATTTATTTGTATTTTATGAAATACTCCTAATGGCATCTTATCTTTTGTTACTTGTAGGTATAAAAAAAGAACAACTAAAATCTTCAATAAGTTATGTTCTAATGAATGTTTTTGCTGGAAGTTTATTTGTTATTAGCGTAGGTTATTTATATACAATAGTTGGTAGTTTAAATATGGCTTACATCTCTAAAACTATCAGTTCACTACCCGACAAAAGAGGTTTGTACCTTGTAGGTCTAGTTATGATATTTGTATTTGCCATGAAGGGAGCTATATTCCCCTTATTCACATGGATGAATAGGGCTTATGCCGCTCCTCCTATTGCAGTATCAATAATATTTGCTGCACTACTAACAAAAGTAGGACTTTATTCAATAATTAGAACTTACAGTTTATTCTATTATGAATCTAATACTATAAAATATTTTCTATTATCTTTAGGAACTATTTCAATAATAGTTGGTTGTATCGGTGCAATATATCAAAAAAATCTAAAACAAATTGTAATATTTAATATTATAATATCACTAGGAATTATGGTTGCAGCTACTTCAGTATTAAATAGCAAAGCAATAAAAGGTGTTATCCTCTACTCAATAAATGATATTTTATTAAAAGCTGCTCTATTTACAATGGTAGGAATTATAATTTATATTTGCAAGGTGAAAAATATAAAAAAATGCGGACTAATTAACAAATATCCCTTACTTGGCTGGACTTTCTTTATTACCACTCTTTGTCTATCAGGTGTTCCACCTTTAAGTGGATTTTACGGAAAAGCATTAATTATACAAGGCTTCGTAGAAGATAAACAAATATTTGTAGGTGTGATAGTTACCCTATCTGGTTTAATAGTATTTTATTCTCTTATAAAAGTATTCTTAAATATTTTTTATGATAATACAAATAAATCATTAGAATTAAAACCACTGCCAAAAATTTTAATAATACCAGTTTTATCTCTACTTGTTATTGCTATTGTTGTAGGTTTGTGTAGTAATCTTTTAGAACCCTTATTAGAAAAAAGCACATCTACAATATTAAATTCAAATAAATATATAGAGTTGGTTTTACAGAAAGGATAGTTGACTATGGCAATTCAATTTTTTATTAATATATTTTTCGGAATACTCTGGATGTTCTTTTCTAACGGATTTAATCACGAATACTTTTTTGTTGGCTTTTTCTGGGGAGCTGTAATAATTTTTATTTTGAGAAAACAACTTCCTGGTAAACAACTATATTTTGTATATCTATACAAGTGGATAAAATTAATATTATTATTCTTAGTAGAATTATTAAAAGCAGATATTGCGGTGTTTAAATTAATGTTCAAACCAAAGTTAGATGTAAATCCTGCAATATTTGAATATCCTTTAGACGTAGAAAAAAAATGGCAAATTGTTATGTTGGCTAATATGATAACTTTAACTCCTGGAACAATAACAGTAAATATTAGTTATGATAATTCTAAATTATTTATTCATAGGCTAGACACTGACGATATAGCAGGAGAAATAGAAGCTATAAAAAACAGTTTTGAAAAAGCCATTTTGGAGGTGGATAAAATTGAATAAGATATTAGATATTACTATTTTAGCTGGTATTTTTACAAGTTTTATTATGATTATCTTTCTTCTTTACTACATGGTAACTAAAAAAAGTATTTATGATAAACTTATAGCTAGCGATTTAATAGCAATGCCTTTAATTTGTGGCGTTGTACTTATAAGTATGTATTACAAAACTTTATCCTACATAACTTTGGTACTAATAATTGCGATAATTTGCTTTGTTGGAACCGTAGTTACAACTAGATTTTTAGTGCGTAAGGAGGTTTTCCCTGATGACAATTCTAAATAATGCAATGACAATAATAATTATTCTTTTAATAATTATTGCAATACTGGCTATGATTAGTACAATTTTAGGATTTATTAGACTTCCTGATGAATTAACTAAATTACACGCATCAGGAGTTACAGGTTCTTTTGCAGTTGAGCTAGTATTAATCGCTGGTTTTATATTCTTTTATAGATACTTGAATGTTTTTGAATATAAATTAATTATTGCGATAATATTTTTATTTATAGTTTCTCCTATTACAGCTCACATGATAGGATTGACTTCAATAATCTATAAAAAAGATGCTTACTTTAAAAGAAATAAACAAATAGAACCCTTATTAGAAGATGTAAAAAAATATAACGAAAAATAATATTAAAATAAATTTTAAGAAATTTAAAATTTTATATGAAAAAATAGAATTATTTTTTAATAATTCTATTTTTATTTTGTCTATAATGTAAGAAATTTTCTACAAACAAGTGTGTAATTGACTTATTAATTTTAATGTAGTATTATAACCTTATAATTATTTAAAATATTAAGGAGATTTTCCAATGAGAAAATATTTTGGAACAGATGGTATAAGAGGAGTTGCAGGTCAAACTTTAACTGCTGAATTAAGTTTTAAAGTTGGTCGTGCTTTGGGTTCACTTCTTATATCAAAACAT
Source organism: Gemella sp. zg-1178 (assembly GCF_018790995.1). Classification (NCBI taxonomy): domain Bacteria; kingdom Bacillati; phylum Bacillota; class Bacilli; order Caryophanales; family Gemellaceae; genus Gemella; species Gemella sp. zg-1178. The sequence goes on along the minus strand of NZ_JAHKEI010000008.1, from coordinate 64,116 downwards.
GAAAGTCCAAAAGTAATTATAGGTAGGGATACCAGAATATCTTGTGATATGATAGAAAGCTCTTTGGTATCTGGTTTAACAAGTTCAGGTGTCAATGTAATGCTAGCGGGTGTAATACCTACTCCAGCTATAGCATATTTAACAAATGTATTAGATACAAATTCTGGAATTATGATATCAGCATCTCATAATCCTTATCAAGATAATGGAATTAAAATTTTTGGTTCAGACGGTTTCAAATTAACTGACGAAGAAGAAATTATTATTGAAAAATTAATAGATGATAATTCAAATATAATAAATGCTTCAAAAGATAAATTAGGAAAAATATATAATTCTTTCAATCTAGCACAAAAATATATACAACATATTAAACAAGCAATAAATTTAGACTTAGAGGGTATGAAAATAGCCTTAGATTGTGCTAACGGGGCTACAACTTCCATAGCACCATTTATATTTGGAGATTTAGAAGCTGATATAGAAACAATAGGTTGTAATCCAAATGGTCTTAACATTAATCATAATGTTGGTTCTACAAAATTAGAAACTTTAGCTGAGTTTGTAAAAGAAAATGATGTCGACCTAGGTTTTGCTTTTGACGGTGATGGAGATAGAATGCTTGCTGTTGACAACGAGGGAAATATTGTTGACGGTGATAAGATAATGTTTATTTTGGCTCAATATTTAAAAGAACAAAATAAATTAAAAGATAATATGGTTGTTTCTACTGTAATGAGTAACTTAGGATTTTATCGTTCTATCGAAAGTCATGGTATGCAGTCTGTTAAAACTTCAGTCGGCGACCGTTACGTTGTAGAAGAAATGAGAAAAAATAATTATTCTATTGGTGGAGAACAGTCAGGTCATGTTATTTTATTTGAACATGCCACTACTGGAGATGGAATACTTACAGCTGTTTGTCTAGCTTCAATTATAAAAGAAAAGAAAACTACTTTAAAAAATCTTGCCGACCAAGTTACAATATTCCCACAAAAATTAGTCAATATCAAAGTTGAAAATAAAACAGAAGTCATGCAGGATAAAGAAATATTAGAAGAATGCAAAAAAATAGAAGAAGAACTATCTTCTAGTGGTCGAATATTACTTAGAGCTTCTGGAACAGAAAACATAGTAAGAGTTATGGTAGAAGCAAGTAGTCATGAACTGACTGACAAATACTGTAAACAATTAGCTGCTTTAATAATAGAAAAATATAATAAATAAAAACATACCTAGTGTAATTCCACACTAGGTATATTTTTATTTCACCTTATCCAATTCAACATTCATAGATTTAGCAGTTTCTTCAACTTTTTTATATACATCTTGATTTACTTCTTCAAAACCTGTTATTGAATATAACTTAGTCATTAATTCCATTGTTTCTTTATCATTTTGTAATTCTAATAAAGCATTTTTTAATTTTTTTTGCATATCTGCATCAAGAGAATTAGATACAGTAATAGTTATTCCAGGTATTAAATCACTTGTCGCTAAAACTTTAAGTTCGTCTTTGGCAGTTGGAAAATCTTTAGCATATTTATTTAAAAGATTTTCATAAGAACCGATAGCATCCACATCACCATTTAATAATAATTGTAAACTCTTGTCATGGCCCCCAGTAAATTGTGTAACAATATCTTTTTCCAAACTAAGACCTTTGTTTACTATCATTGCTCCAGGATATATGTAGCCTGAAGTTGAAGAAGGATCTACAAACGCAACTTTTTTATTTTTTAAATCTTCGATTGAATTTATATTAGCATTTTTTCTTACCAAAATTACAGCCTTATAGCCAGGTTGTCCATCTCTTCCTTTAGCCGTAAGAATATTTTTAGCATTCCCTTGACTTGTTGCTAGTAAAGAAGAAAATGGTGGTATTAAACCAAAATCTACACTTCCACTATTTAATCCTTCAATAACGCCAATATAATTACTAGCAGTAAAAGCTTCAACCTTTACTCCTAACTTTTCACTTAATTTGTTAGCAATAGGTTGCACATCCTCGATAAGTTTTTCACTATTAGAAGTTGGAACAAGTCCCATTTTTAAAACTTTTGTTTCTGCTTTTTTATTGTCATAAGAACAGCCTGTTAAAGCTATAATTAAAATAAAACTAGAAATTAATAATAGTAATTTTTTCATCTACTATACCTCCCATAAAATTAATAAATATATAATATCATATTTGATAATTTTTATCAATTAATCTTTTATAAAAATAATTTATAAGCAACTTTCTACATTTTTAAGATTTATAATTTTTGATAAATATATTAGTATATAAAGAATTAATACTAGAAAAAACTAATAAAAAGAACTACTTAATAATTTTGAAGAAGTTTATCAAAAATGGAATTTACAAGAATTAAATATTAGGGAGGCTGCTTGTGTATTAGGAGTAGCAAAGACAACTTGTTACAATTGGTTAATAATTAGAAAAAAACAAAAAAATTGTTCCAAATAGTAGACTTTTTGGAACGGAGTTTTTATCTTTAAATTTTTTTTAAAAATAAGATAAAAACTTATTCACTTAGCCGTTTATAAAATATTTTTATGAACAAGTTTATTATATAATTTAAGTTCAAAAAAGTCTGATTTTATGAACTAATTAAAAAATATAAGGAGGTCATTATAATGACAAAAACTACAAAATTTACTAAATTTCTAACTGCTGCACTTGCAGTTTCATTATTTACTAGCCCTATGGTAACCCATACAACTTATGCTAAATCAAAGATAAGATCTAGTGTAAGTGTATATAATAACATAATTTATGTTTCATTTTCTGAACCTTTTTATCAAAATGAATATCCAAATGAATATCCAAAAGCTGATAATTTTATAAAAAAAGTTGATGATTATATTAAATCTAAAGACTTTGCTAGCCAAGGAATTACTTTTAAATATTATGAAACTGCTGATTTTCTTGAAAGTGGAGAAGAATTTCGTTGGGTTGGGAAAACTATTATGTACACATTAAAAGACAATGAAAATGCTGAAGAAGTAAAAGCACGTTTAACAGCTATAGCTAATGAAATACTAGCGGCTACATCTGAAGCTGGAAACAGTGCGAGTGATTCTAATAACGATAATAATGCAAATTCTGAAAATAACGTAAATAGCTTAAAACCTGAAAATAATGTGGGTAATACTAAAAAAGATAATAACCTGAAAATAAAAGATGAAAAATTTGTTAAAAAAGATGGAGCTTGGATTTACAACAAAGCAGATGGTTCTATGGCTAAAGGATGGTTATTCGATAAAGAATACAAGTCTTGGTTCTTCTTTGGTGAAAACGGAAGAATGGCTGAAAATACTTGGATACTAAGCAATGGTTCTTGGTTCTACTTAAAATCAGGTGGATATATGGTGCAAAATGAATGGGTATTTAGTAACGGTTCTTGGTTCTACTTAATTCAAGGTGGATACATGGCACAAAATGCATGGATTCAAGACGCTAATGGAAACTGGTTCTACCTAAAATCAGGCGGATACATGGCTCAAAATGAGTGGGTTAAACACACTGACGGAAACTGGTATTACCTAAAATCAGGTGGATACATGGCAGTGAATGAATATACTCCAGATGGATATTTTGTTGACGCTAGTGGCGTTTGGGTAAGATAATAGCATAAAAAATAAAAAAACTTAATTGGGTAAATTTACCTAGTAAGTTTTTTTTTTTTTTCTATTTAAAATGTAAATTTGATAAGAGATGTGAAGCTAATATTATATATCTTTTTTAAAAAATTTTTATCTATGCTCTTGCTCAACTTAATAAATATTCTATTGTAAAATAAAAAACCCACAAAATTAATTGTGGGAATTTTTTATTATCTAGAGTAGTACTCTACTATTAATTGTTCATTTATTTCTTGGTTAAGTTCGCTTCTTTCTGGAATTCTAACTAATGAACCTTCAAGTTTATCTTCATCAAAAGTTAAGTATTCAGGTACAAAGTTAGTTATTTCAACAGCTTCTTTAATAATTTCTAAATTACGTGATTTTTCACGAATAGAAATTACTTGTCCTGGTTTTACTTGATAAGATGCTATATCAACTTTTTTACCATCTACAAGAACGTGTCCGTGGTTTACTACTTGACGTGCTTGACGGCTAGTTCTAGCTAGACCTAAGCTGTAAACTACAGAATCTAAACGTGTTGCTAGTAAAGCCATGAAGTTTGTCCCGTGAAGACCTTGTAATTTTCCTGCTTTATCGAATAATTTACGGAATTGTTTTTCGTTCATGCCGTGTAGGTAACGAAGTTTTTGTTTTTCTTGTAACTGTAATCCGTATTCAGATAATTTTTTTCTTTGACCTGGACCGTGTTGTCCTGGTGCGTAAGGACGTTTTGCTAACTCCTTACCAGTACCACTTAGTGATATTCCTAAACGACGAGATTTTTTCCAAGTTGAACCTGTAAAACGAGCCATTATATGCTCCTCCTTATATCTTTTTGTTTTGGTAAAACAAAAAGCACAATACTGTTGTTGTATATGTTATAGTTCTGGAACTTCACCTAGCAGCATAGGTTACGAGTTGCCACATTAAAAAATGTATAACATAGAGGCAATAACAAATATTTCACTGCTATTATTTTACACTGTTTAGTATTTTAACATTTAATTATATTTAAGTCAATAGTTTTAGCTTAAAATCCTTGTTTTTTAAGCAATTCATTTGTTATGGCAAGGGGTTTTTCCTTATAGAAATCTGCGAATTTTTTAGACCATAATTTTGTTTCTCTTGCTTCTGCAAATTTTTCCATAACTTCATCATATTCTTCTATATCTGAAATTGTAGAAATTGGAAATTTATTTTTTCCGACATTAACGCTTGCTTTTATTCTTGGTTTAACTCTTTCCGTAGTTAATTTTTCATCTATTTTTCATATACTTATTCCACAAATTGGATAGGTATATTTTGGCATTTCTAATATTTCTATTAATTCTTTGGCAGCTGACCTTATAGCACCACAACAAACAGTACCATATCCTAATGATTCTGCTGCTAAAACTGCATTTTGCATAGCCAGTGCAACATCAGTAGTTGCAGTTATTATTGTATCTAAATTATCTTCAATATTAAAATTAGAAAAATGTTTTTCACTTGATAATTTATGTCTAGTTAAATCTGCACAATATAATAAAAATACAGAACTTGTAGATATATGAATATTAGATTTTGATAATTCCCATATTGTATTTTTTAAATCTTCATCGTCTATCACTACTATACTATAGTGTTGACCATTCATCCAACTAGGTGCTTGTTTGCTAGATTTTATTATTATATCTAATTCTTCTTTGTGTAATTTATATCCCTTAACAAAACTTCTATTTGAACGATGATTGTTTATAGTTTTTATTACCTCATTCATTTTATAATTTCCCCCTTAAATTAAAAATATTTGCTTAATATTATAAGAAGTCAGATAAAAATTTATCTGACTTTACTTTATCTTTTTGCTATTTCTTCTAGTAACATTTTATTAATTATTTGTGGGTTAGCTTGCCCCTTAGAAACTTTCATAATTTGTCCAACTAAGAAACCTATTGCTCTGTCTTTTCCATTTTTAAAATCTTCTATTGATTTAGGATTATTATCTAGTACTTCACTTACCCACGTTAATAGCTGGCTTGTATCAGAAACTTGAACTAGACCTTTAGCTTTTACTATTTCTTCTGCATTACCACCATTTTCGATAAGTTCTGCAAAAACTTTTTTAGCTATCTTACTTGAAATAGTTCCGTCAGTTATTAACTTGACCATTCCAGCAAGACTAGCTCCAGTTATTTTTGTTTCTTTCAGTGTTTTTTGTTCTTTGTTTAAATATGCGTTGACATCAACCATTAAATAATTTGATACTAATTTAGGGTCGCCTCCATTTGAAACAGCTTCTTCAAACATATCAGACATTTCTTTTGTAAGTGTCAGCACATGAGCGTCGTAGGCTGGTAGCCCTAATTCTTCTTGGTAACGTTTCTTACGTGCGTCGGGTAATTCAGGAATTGTCAAACGAACTTCTTCTATCCATTCATCAGATATTCTCATAGGGACTATATCAGGTTCTGGGAAATATCTATAATCATCTGAACCCTCTTTAACCCTCATAAGTTTTGTTGTGCCTGTTGTTTCATCAAAACGTCGAGTTTCTTGTTTTATTTCTCCACCAGATAGAATAACTTGTTCTTGTCTTTTTTCTTCAAATTCTAATCCTTTTTTTACAAAAGTAAATGAATTTAGATTTTTTAATTCTGTTTTTGTACCAAATTTTTCTTGACCATAAGGTCTTATAGATATATTAGCATCACATCTCATAGACCCCTCTTCCATTTTTACGTCTGATACTTCAATGTATTGAATAATTGAACGTAATTTTTCAAGATAGGCATAGGCTTCTTCAGGAGTTCTTATATCTGGTTCAGAAACTATTTCAATTAATGGCGTTCCTTGACGATTAAGGTCGACTAGAGAATAACCATTTCTGTGAGTTAATTTTCCTGCATCTTCTTCAAGATGGGCACGAGTTATACCAATACGTTTTGTTTTTCCATTAACTTCTATATCTATCCAACCATTTTCTCCTATTGGCTGGTCAAACTGTGAAATTTGATATGCCTTGGGATTGTCTGGATAAAAATAATTTTTTCTATCAAATTTTGATTCTTTTGCTACGGTCATATTAAGAGCCATAGCTGCTTTCATTCCCCATTCAACCGCACGTTTATTAACTACTGGCAATACTCCTGGATAACCTAAATCAATAACACTTGTATTCGTGTTTGGTTCTGCACCAAAATGTGCTGGTGATGATGAGAAAATTTTTGAATTTGTTTTTAATTCTACATGGACTTCAAGTCCGATTACTGTTTCAAAATGCATAAATTTCTCCTAATATTAAAGTTCAATTTTTTTATTGTGTAAATTATAGTGTGATTCGTAGTTATAAGCAACATCATATATAGTTGATTCAGCAAATGGTTTACCAATTATCTGCATACCTATAGGACGTTTACCCTTGAAACCACAAGGAATACTTATAGCAGGTAAACCAGCCATATTAACAGGAATTGTTAAAATATCATTAGCATACATTGTTACTGGGTCTGTAATTTCTTCTCCAATATTAAAGGCTACTGTCGGTGCTGTTGGTCCAATAACTACATCATATTTTTCAAAAACTTTATCAAAATCTTGTTTGATTAGTGTACGAACTTTTTGGGCTTTTTTATAATAAGCGTCATAGTAACCAGAAGATAATACATAAGTTCCTAGCATGATACGACGTTTTACTTCAGCACCAAAACCTTCTCCACGAGTTTTTTTATAAATTTCTTCCAGGTTGCTAGCATTCTCACTTCTATAGCCGTAACGAATACCGTCAAAACGTGAAAGATTTGAACTAGCTTCAGCAGAAGCAATAATGTAATACGACTCTATTGAGTAAGATGTATTAGGTAGAGAAACTTCTTCTACTATTGCTCCTTGACTTTCTAAATATTTAACAGCTTCTAAGACACTATTTCTAACTTCTTTGTCTATTCCTTCGCCAAAATATTCTTTAGGTAGGGCTATTTTAAGTCCTTTAACGTTACCAGTAATTATTTCACTAAATTTAGGAACATCAACTGGAGCACTTGTCATATCATTTTCATCAAGACCAGAAATTATTTCTAAAATTCGTGCATTGTCTTTTACTGTTCTAGTCATAGGTCCTATTTGGTCTAGCGATGATGCAAAAGCAACCAAACCAAATCTTGATACACGACCATAAGTTGGTTTAAGTCCTACTATCCCGCAATAAGAAGCAGGTTGACGAACAGAACCACCAGTATCACTTCCCAAAGTGAATGGCACTTGCCCAACTGAAACAGAAGTTGCACTTCCTCCAGAAGAACCACCTGGTACAGCATCTAAGTCATGAGGGTTGCGGCAAGATTTGTAATATGAATTTTCTGTTGACCCACCCATTGCAAATTCATCCATATTTAATTTTCCTATTAAAATTGGATTTTCTGCATTCAATTTATTCATAACTGTAGCATCATATATAGGATTAAATCCTTGTAATATTTTTGATGCACAAGTAGTTTCTACATTTTTTGTTATTATATTGTCTTTTATTCCCATAGGTACACCAAAAAGTTTCCCAGAGAAATCATTTTTTTCTTGACTAATATCTAACTCTTTAGCTTTATCTAAAGCTAATTCTTCTGTTAAAGTAATAAAAGAACCAATTTTTTCATCAGTTTCTTTAATTCTTTTTAAAGAAGTTTCAACTAATTCAGAAGGTTTTACTTCTTTATTTTTTAGTTTAGCTTCTAAACTTTCTATACTTTCATACATTAAAGTCATTCATCTTCTCCTTAAAAGTAATTATTCAATAATAGTTGGAACTTTAAATTGTCCAGCCTCTTGTTCATAAGAATTTTTTAATACTTCTTCTCTATCAAGACCTTTTTTTGCAACGTCTTCTCTAAATACATTTACCAAATCTAAAACGTGATATGTTGGTTTGATATTTTCTGTATCTACAACAGATAAATTTTCTACTAAAGATACTATTTTTTCTAATTGTTCAGTATATATTTCTACTTCATCTTCTTTAATTTCAAGTCTTGCAAGATGAGCTATGTGTTCAACCTGTTCTTTTGTTATCTTAGACATACAATCCTCCATTTTAATTAATTACTAACTAATAATAGCATAAACCAGCCTTTTTATCAATTAAATATTAAATCTTTTATATTATAAATTTTAAATTTAAAATAAATTTTCCAATAAAAAAACTCTTGATTATCAAGAGTTTTTTTATTATCTTATTTCAGCACCATTAGGAATATCATAATTTATTTCTACTACTTTTAGTATTCCATCTTTTTCTGCAGATAAAATCATTCCTTCACTAAGTTCACCGCATAATTTAACTGCTTTTAAATTTGCAACTACTGCAACTTTTTTTCCTACTAATACTTCTGGCTCGTAATATTTTGCTATTCCTGAAATTATTTGACGAGTATGATTTCCTAAATCTAATTTTAATTTAAGTAATTTTGAACTTTTTTTAACTTTTTCACAACTCATTACTTGTGCAACACGAAGTGAAGTTTCAAAAAATTTGTCGATTGTAATTTCTTCAGCCAAGGGAATAAAATTATCATTTTTTTCTTCTGCTTCTTCCAAATTAGCCAATGCTTTTGGAGACATTTGTTCTTTTATGTATTCTATTTCTATATTTTTATCAAATCTAGGGAATATTGGTTCTGGTTTTTCTGTAACCTTGATTGTTCCGTCAAATTTTCCAAATTCTTTAACACTTGCATAAGTTAGTAACTCATCTGTAAGATTAAGTTGAGTTTTTATTTCTTTAGGTGCTTTAGTTAAAAACGGACTTATTAATATGGTAGTAATGCGTAAACTTTCTGCCAAATAATTCATCACTTTATCAAGAACTGATTTTTTTGATTCGTCTTTAGCTAGTAACCAAGGACTTGTTTGGTCTATATATTTATTAGTTCTTGTTATAAATTTCCAAAGACTTTCTAAGGCTTTAGAAAATTGCATATTCTCCATATAATTTTCATATTCATCAACCATTTGTTTGGCATTAGAAATTAAATCTTTATCAATTTCATCTTCCGTTGCAACAAAGGCTGGAATAAAACCATCGCAATATTTATTAATCATAGAAATTGTTCTATTCAATAAATTTCCTAAGTCGTTAGATAAGTCTGAATTTATTCTGTCAATAAAACTTTCTGGCGTAAATAATCCGTCTTGCCCAAAAGGAACTTCACGCATTAAGTAGTATCTAACAGAATCTAAACCGTAACGTGAAATTAACATATAAGGGTCTACTACATTTCCTTTTGATTTAGACATTTTACCGTCTTTCATAAGAAGCCAACCATGACCAAAAATCTTTTTAGGTAAAGGTAAGTCTAAAGCCATAAGTAATATAGGCCAATAAATAATATGGAAACGAATAATTTCTTTTCCTACAACTTGAACATCTGCTGGCCAGTATTTCTTGAATAATTCATCACTTTCACCAGTTGCATAACCTAGTGCAGTTATGTAATTAACCAATGCGTCAATCCAAACGTAAACAACATGTTTAGGGGCAGAATTAACTTTAACTCCCCAATCAAATGTTGTACGAGTAACTGCTAAATCTTCCAAACCTGGTTTGATGAAATTATTTAACATTTCATTTTTGCGACTTTCAGGTAAGATAAATTCAGGATGTTCATCATAATAAGCAACTAATCTATCAGCATATTTACTCATCTTAAAGAAGTAACATTCTTCTTTTACTAGCTTAACTTCATTACCACTTGGAGCAATACCACCAATCATTTTCCCATTTTCATCACGAAAAACTTCTTGTAATTGAGTTTCTGTAAAATATTCTTCATCACTGATTGAATACCAGCCCTCATATTCTCCTAAATATATATCGCCTTTTTCTAGCAACTTATCAAAAATATTAGCAACTGCTTTTTTATGATAAGTGTCAGTCGTTCTTATAAATTTACTGTAATTTATATCCATAGAAGACCAAAGTTTTTTTATGTCTTCTATCATTGTATCTACATATTCTTGTTCACTAATTCCTTTTTCTTGAGCTTTTTGTTGTATTTTTTGCCCATGTTCATCAGTTCCTGTTAAAAAGAACGTGTCATAACCCTGTATTTTTTTATATCTAGTTATCGTATCGCAGGCTACGGTAGTATATGCATGCCCTATGTGTAAATTCCCACTCGGATAATAAATAGGGGTCGTTATGTAAAATGTTTTTTTATTCATTACTACATTTTCCTCTCTAAATTTTAATATAATTATTTTTATTTTATCACAATAATACAAAGTATGTATATAATTTATTGTAATAAATTATAATATTAAAATTGAAAAATTATTTTATACTCAAAATTTTTATACTAAAAATAATTTTAAAGTTGCTAAAAAATTATCTCTTATCTACTTTCTTAACTGCAAAATCTCCTAGGTATTGAACGACAAATACTATTATCAAAATTACTATTGTAGAAACTAAAGTTACTGCATTATTATTACGTTGAAAACCATCTAAGTAGGCTAAGTTCCCAAGACCTCCAGCGCCAATAACACCTGCCATAGCAGTTGAACCAACAAGGGCGATAGCTGTAACTGTAATTCCTGATATTAAAGCTGGCTTGCTTTCTGGGATAAGAACTTTTGTAATAATAGTAATATTTTTTGCTCCCATTGCTTTAGCTGCTTCGATAACTCCCTTGTCAACTTCTCGCAAGCCAATTTCTACTAAACGAGCATAAAATGGTGCTGATGATATTATCAAGGCTGGTATAGCTGCTTGCACACCTAAAATTGTACCGACTAGAACTTTTGTAAAAGGTATTAATAGAACTATTAAAATAATAAAAGGTATAGCCCTAAATATATTTACTATTGCAGTTATTATTGTGTAAACAGTTATTACTAATTTATTATTACTTGTTGATGTTAAATAAAGTAATAATCCTAAAACCATACCTAAAATAAAAACTGCTATTAAAGATTCTGATGTCATTATCAATGTTTCTATTGTTTTTTCTATTATTTTGTCCCAATTTACTCTTGAAAAATCCATATTATAATACCTCCACAGAAATTTCTAATTCATATAATTTATTAATAGCTTGCTCTATATTATTATCTTCTCCAACAATCTGTATATATAAAGTTCCGATATTCCCTGTTTTTATTTTATCAATTTTACCTTGGATAATATTAACAGTTACTGAATTTTCTTTTGCTAGTTTACTTACTATTGGTTCGCTAAAATGTTTGTCATCAAATGTTAATTTTACTATTTTTCCATTAACAAAAGTTTCTTTCCAATTTTTTATATTTTTATTGGCTGATTTTTCTGAACTAAATGCTGTTTGTTTTAAGAAGCGTTTTGTAACTTCTTGTTGCGGTTTATAAAATACATCATACACTAAACCAGATTCTACAATTTCACCATTGTCTATTACTGCAACTTTAGTGCAGATAGTTTTTACTACATTCATTTCATGCGTTATTAAAACAACTGTAATATTTATTTTTTTATGAATTTCATTAATTAATTCTAATACATCAGCTGTTGTTTCAGGGTCTAATGCACTTGTTGCTTCATCACAAAGTAAAATTTTAGGATTACCTGCCAAGGCTCTCGCTATACCAACGCGTTGTTTTTGTCCTCCAGATAATTGAGATGGATAATTATCTTTTCTATCTTCTAAACCTACAAGTTTTACAAGTTCATCAACTCTTTTTTTTCTTTCATCTTTAGCAACTCCTAAAATTTCTAAAGGAAATTCAATATTTTCTGCAACAGTTCTGCTCCAAAGTAAATTGAAATGTTGAAAAATCATTCCAATATTTTGTCTTTTTAGACGACGTTTCTCATTACTGATTTTTCCAAAATCTTCTCCCAAAACAATAACTTGACCGTCTGTTGCAGTTTCAAGACCATTTAATAATCTGATTAATGTAGATTTTCCTGCACCTGAGTAACCTATTATTCCATAAATATCTCCTTTTTCGACATTCAAGTCTATATTTTTAATTGCATGAACATTATTTTTATAGATTTTATTTACATTTTTTAACTCTATAATTGATTTTTTTGTCATTGTATTTCTCCTTTTCAATATTATAAAAATAAAAACACCCTTATTGCATATACAATAAGGGCGTCAAAACGCGGTACCACCTTGATTTTTACTTCAGCTACTAACATAGCCTTTGCCTATAACGTGGCACAACGAATAAAGTTCACTAATTTTAATTGCTTACTCTATTGACAAACATAGACCATATTCACAAATTTCATATTACATACTCTCAGCAAACGTATGCTCTCTTTAAATATTCTATATGCTACTCATCAATGCTTCTGTCTAATATTAATGAAAAGTATATCACTATATATATTTATTGTCAATACTATTATTTAATTTTCTTAATAGTAAATAATTTTAAAAATTGCAAAGTGTTTAATAAAATAATATAAATAATTACATAATAATATATAAATTCAATTTTAACATTATATTTTAATATAAAATAAGAGCTACACATGTAAAAATAATTTCTAATTTACCTAACATATTAAACTTTATAAAACTAATTCCATGATAAATAAAAAATAAAGTTATAAATATTAATATTATTAATTCTATATTACTTGTGAATATAGAATTAAATTTATAATTATTCCAAAATGTTATATGTCTTACAATTCCCATTTTTGCATCTTTTAAATTATTCCAAATTAATATTGCAAAAGTTAAAAATATTTCTAATAAAGATATTATAAAATATATATTTCTATTTTTCATTTCTTCCTCCCTTAAAATATTTTTTAAATTTAAATATTACAACTTAAATTTAAAATAAATTATTTCAACTGAATTTTCAAGTAATATTACATGTATAAAAATAATTTTTTACAATAATTTACTTTATAAATATTTTAAATAGGGACTACTAATGCAGTCCCTATTATTTTTATTTCCAGTCGTTTTTAGCGTCTGGTTTAGTTGTTTTATCTTTGTTAATATCAACAGGAAGATTTTCTGTCATTTGCCAGTCATTCCATCCTCCGTCATAGAAGTATGTATTAGCACGACCAGTAAGTTCAGTCATAAACCAAGGAATTGTATTTCTCCAACCAGTTCCACAAAACATAGCTATTGTATCATCTGCTTTTATTCCTTGACCAGCCCATAAATTATAAATTTCTTGTGGGTTTCTTAGTGTTCCGTCTGGGTCTAAGTAGTCATCCATATTATTAGCATTTTCTCCAGAGAAACCGAATATAGCTCCTTTTGGTTCTCCAGCTTTTGGAATATAATCATATCCACTTGTTTTTCCTGTGTTCTCATCCCAAGCTCGAATACTTACAAGTTTAATATTTCCTTGTTTTAATCTCTCAGCCATTTCTGTTGCTCTAGAAATTAAGAAATCATTATTTGTCGAAGTTTCTCCAAATTCTGATTCAGGTCTAGGTGTATTAGCATTTTTTTCTACTTCTCCACCAACTTCTTTCCAAGCAGGTAATCCTCCGTTTAAGGATCTTACATCTTTAACTCCTAATATTTTAAGCACTAAGTAAACACGTATTACTCCGTTAGGAGCTTTTCCGTAAAGAACAACTGTTGTGTCTGCTGTAATACATTGTTTTAAAAGATTTTCTTTTATTTTATCTGACGGTAGATAATTACATACTGGTTATTCTTCTACCCAGTCAGTATTAACGTGATAAGAACCTTTGATGTGTTCTTCATTATAATCTTTAGCCTTGTCTAATTCTCCCCAAGAAACTTCAAATACTTTATATTTAGAATTTATACAAGTTTCTGGTGTTTTACCAAAAGTTTTTAAGCATGAAGCAGTTACTAATGTATCAAATTTTGGTTCTGCTACAATTTTATCTTTATTTGCTTCTGTATTTGCAAATGTTTTGTAGTCTTCGAATTTTAATACATCATAACCTATTTTTGCTAATTAGTCAGATACTTTTGTTAAATTTTCTTTATTTGTATAATATAGAACTACTTTTTTATCTTTAGCTATACCTTTATTACTAACGAATTTAGCAAGTTTTGAAGAATTTACTTTTTACTACAAATGACACACTATATTGAATTGCATTTTTTAAATGTCCCTCCATAAGTTACATCTCCATTTGTAAAACCATTAAATGATGAGTCTTAACGAGTGTAAACAAGTTGATAGCTCGTATCAGTTAATGCTTTTGTAAAATCTTCTGAAGTAATTGTTTTTACTTCTTTTACTAGTGTAGTTGTTTTTTGATTGCTACTTTGACTATAACATCCTGTAACAACTAATCCTGCAACCGCTAAAAATGAAATTAATTTTTTATTGTACATTTTGCCTTATGTTCTAACCTAGCACTTATCATTTCTTTTTTTATCCTACTGATGTATAATATCATAAAAATTTTAAAATTTCAATAGTTTGTTTCTATATTTTACGTACGACAGAAGTACATATATGGGTTTCTGCCGATTAATTTTTATTTATTATTCTGAACTTTCTGTGCCAGTATAGTATTATACATTAACATAGTTATCGTCATTGGTCCGACACCACCAGGAACAGGAGATATATGTTTTACTTTTTCTTTAACTTTTTCAAAATCAACATCTCCTACTAATTTATCATCTTTATAATTATTTCCTACATCTATAACAGTTGCTGTGTTTTTATAATTATATTCATCTGTTAAGAAATGTGCTATCCCCACGCAAGATACAATAATATCTGCCCTTGCTATTAATTCTGATAAATTTTTAGTTTTTGAGTGTGCTATCGTTACTGTTGCATTTTTTTGAAGTAACAAACTAGCAACTGGTTTGCCAACAATATTACTTCTACCTATAACTAAAGCATTTTTCCCTTCTATATTTTCTTCTACACTTTCTATTAAACTCATTATTCCTAACGGCGTACATGGAATAAGTTCTGCAGTGCCTAGCGTTAATTTTCCTACGTTTATAGGATTAAAACCATCAACATCTTTTTCTATGGTTATAGCTTCTAATATTTTTTCTGAATTAATATGTTTAGGTAGGGGTAACTGAACTAAAATACCATGCACAGAATTATCATTATTTAATTTTTCTATTTCTTGCAAAAGATTTTCCTCAGAAATATTTTCTGCAAGTTCTATTTTCACAGAATTTATTTTATTTTCTAAGCAGGCCTTGTGCTTAGAATTTACATAACTTCTTGAGGCTCTATTATCTCCTACTAATATTACTGCTAAAGTTGGTATTATTCCCCTATCAAGTAAACTCTGTGCTTGATTTTTTATTTCATTTCTTATTTCACTTGCTATTTTTTTTCCGTCAATTATATAAGTCATTACATCTCCTTAATATTTTTATAATCAAATATTTATAATAAAATTTATTTTTTTATTTTTAATTTTGAAATATTTTCTGTTCCCTTAATTATTCTAATAATATTATCTTTGTGCATATATATTATGAACATACACATAAATACCATTATGTATCTATCAAGTCCGACACCAAATATTCCTATATATAAGGCTCCTAAAAAAGAAATTATAATACTTCCAAGAGACACATAGCCCGTTATAAATAAATTTATAAAAAATATTATTATTAGTGCTAATGCTAGATAAGGATAAAGATACACGAATACAGATGAACCTGTCGCCACAGCCTTACCACCTTTGAAGTTAGCAAATACAGGAAAAATATGTCCTATCATCGCAAAAGCTCCAAATAAGGTTAGATAGGTTACATCTCCTAAAATTTTATTGGCAATAATTAAACTAAGAATACCCTTTAAAAAATCCAAGAAAAAAACTGCAAGTCCTGCTTTTTTACCAAGATTTCTTATCATATTGGTTGTACCTAAATTTCCGCTTCCCATATTTCTAATATCTTTGTTAAAAAATATTTTTCCTATTATCAAAGCAAATGGTATAGAACCAAGCAAGTATGATAATAAGAGTAATAAAAATATCGTCATATACTTTTCCTCTTATCTTATTGTTACACCATATTTTACTAATTCATCTATTACTTGGCTATGAACTTTTGTTATTTCTTCTTCTGTTAAAGTTTTTTCTTTATCATTATAAAATACTGTTATAGCTATAGATTTTTTCCCACTTGGTAAACCTATTCCTTGATAAATATCAAATAATTCTATATTCGTAATTAATTTATTAGGAATATTTTTAATTAACTTTTCAATATTTTTAAATTCATCTTTTTCATCAATCAACATGGCAATATCACGACTAACACGAGGATACTTAGAAATTTCAAAATAAGTTGGTTTAACTTTATCGTTAGATAGTATTTTATCCAAATTAATTTCAAAAACATAAGTTTCTTCTAAGTCTAAGTCTCTAGCATAAGTAGGATGTATTTCTCCAATAAATCCTATTTCTTCATCATTATAAAAAACTTTTGCTGTGCGACCCGGGTGCATTAAATCTATATTTGCTTTTTGGTAGGAAATATTTTCTTGCAATCCTAATTTTACAAATAATAATTCTAAATAGGCTTTAAGGTCATAAAAATCTATTTTTCTTTCTTCTTTTAGCCACTTAGTTACTTGTTCTTTACCAGTTATGGCTCCAGCTATATATAATTCTTCTTGTGGTTGAACATTGTCATCACCACTGCCAAAAAATACCTTACCTATTTCAAGTAATTTTAAATTTTCATTACGACGTGCCTTGTTATAAACTACCGTATTTAATAATCCTGATAACAAAGTTTGACGAAGTGTTGAGTGATTTTCTGACATTGGCATTAATAAAGCAACTTTTTCTTTTTTTGCTAATGTAAATTGACTGGCTTCTTTATCTGATACTAAAGAATAATTTATTGTGTCTGAAAATCCTAAATTCACATATAATTTTCTTATCTCACGCACTAAATTTTGTTTGTATGTTAAACCGCCTTTAGTTGAATTAGAAAATTTTGGTAGGGTTGAAGGTATATTATCATAACCGTATAATCTAGCAACTTCTTCTGCTATATCTTGCTTGATTGTTATATCAGGTCTTCTTGTCGGAACTGTAATTATTAATTCTTCTTCATTTATTTTCACAATAAAATTTAGTGATAAAAGTATATCTGCTATTTCTTTTGTTGTAAGTTTTATACCTATATAATTATTTATGTATGCAGTACTTACTACTATTTCTTTTTCTTTATTTTCTTTTTCTAGTGCTACAATTTTTTCTGGACTTGCCTCAGGGCATAATTCTTTTATTAACTCCACTGCTCTTCCCAGTGCTAGTAATTGTAATTTTGTATCTATTCCTTTTTCAAAACGTGTTGAAGATTCGCTTCTTAAATTATGATATGCTGAAGTTTTTCTTACAGATAATGGAGAAAAATATGCAGACTCTAGCACAATACTTGTTGTTTTTTCTGATATTTCTGTATCTGCTCCGCCCATTACTCCTGCTAAGGCTACTGGAAGAGTACCGTCTGTAATAACTAAGTCTGTTGCTAGTAGTTCTCTTTCTTCTCCATCTAGAGTGATTATTTTTTCATTTTCTTTAGCATTACGAACTAAAATTTTTTCACCTAAAAGATTTTTGTCAAAAGCGTGCATAGGTTGACCATATTCTAATAAAACATAATTAGTAATATCAACAATATTATTAATAGGTCTTATGCCTGCTCTCATTAATTTTGATTGCAACCAAAGTGGAGATTCTTCTATTTTTATATTATTTACTATTTGCCCACAATAAGATAAACAATTTTCACTTTCTATTTCTATATTTAAGTTTGTTGCAGGATAATTTTCATTATTTAAAATTTCTTTGAAATTTGATTTTTTATTATAGAGTGTAGCAACTTCATAAACAATTCCACGTATACTCAAAGCATCTGCCCTATTTGGTGTGATAGAAATATCAATTATTGTATCATTTAAACCTAATAATTCTATAACATCACTACCAACTTGAATAGGCTTATTAAAAACATATATTCCTTCTTGAGAATTTTTAGGAACTACTGAGTTAGATAAACCTAATTCTTTTAAAGAACATATCATACCTTGTGATTCAACGCCACGAAGTTTAGCTTTTTTTATTTTTAAACCTGGTAGTTTTGCTCCTACTTTTGCTACTATAACATATTGACCTTTTGATACGTTGGTTGCTCCACATACTATTTGTAATACTTCATCACCTACATCTACGCTACAAATATTTAATTTTTCTGCATCTGGATGTTTTTCTTTTTCTTTTACATAACCTACTACTAAACCTGATAGGTCTTTATCTAATTTAATTAATTCTTCTACTTCTAAACCACCACGAGTAATTTTATCAGCTAATTTTTCTACACTGTCATCTATATCAATTAATTCTTTTAACCAGTTATAACTAAGTAACATATTATCCTCCTAATTAATCATTTCTTTTACTAACAAATTGTTCTAAAAATCTTACGTCATTTGTATAAAAACTTCTTATATCAGAAATTCCATATTTCAACATAGCGATACGTTCTGGTCCCATTCCAAATGCAAAACCTGAATAAACTTCCGGATCAAAACCTGCCATTTTTAAAACGTTGGGGTGTACCATACCTGCACCTAAAATTTCTAACCATTTTATGTTTTCTTCATCATCTTCATTACCCCAAGAAATATCTACTTCAACAGATGGTTCAGTAAATGGGAAAAAGCTAGGACGCAAACGAATTTTTTTATTTTCTCCAAAAATTGATTTTATTAAATATTCTAAAGTTCCTTTCAAGTCAGAAAAACTTATATTCTTATCAACTACTAATCCCTCTATTTGTGTAAATTGATGTGAGTGAGTAGCATCGTCATTATCACGTCTAAATACTTTACCTGGACAAATAATTTTTACTGGTCCCTTACCTTTTGCCTTTAACATTTCTCTTGCTTGTACAGGAGATGTTTGAGTTCTCATTAAAAGTTCATTAGTTATATAAAATGAATCTTGCATATCTCTTGCTGGATGATTTTTAGGTAAATTTAACATTTCAAAATTAAAATGGTCTGTTTCTACCTCTGGTCCTTCAGCAACAGAATAACCCATAGATATAAATAATTCCTCTATTTCTTCAATAACTTTGTTTAGAGGATTCATTCCTCCCCTATTTATTTTTCGAGAAGGTAGGGTTACGTCTATTTCTTCACTTGCTAATTTCATTTCCGTAGCTTTATTTATTAAATATTCTTTTGTTTCTTCCAAACTATTATTTATATATTCTTTAATTTCATTTACAGCCTTACCAAAAGCTGGTCGTTCTTCAGGAGATAATTTTTTTGCTCCTTTCATAATTTCAGTCAAAGCACCTTTTTTACCTAAAAACTTAACTTTTAAATCATAAAGTGATTTTTCATCTTTTATCTCTTTTACTAAATTTTGATATTCCTCTTTTAATTGTTCTAAATTCATTAAAATTTCTCCTTCTTAAATTTCTTTTTTTAATTTATTTTCTATAATATAAAAATCCCCGCAACAAATATTTGTTACAGGGACGAATAAGTTCGTGGTACCACCCAAGTTCAAGAGTAATTTTTAACTCTCCTTAATTGATTTTTAACGCAAATCAAACGATTGTACTCACCGGCGCTTATACAATTACTCATAAGTTAAAAATACATATCTAGTTTTATAATTCTCTCAGTTATAGAATTATTTCCTGTAAAAACTTTAATATATAACCTCTTAGTCTACGCTTTTATTTTATTATTTTAATTCTTCTCCACTGAGTATGTATTCTAGGAAATAATCTTTTTGCACTTTTATAAAAGTTCCTTTCATACCCAGTGATTTCGATTCAATAATTCCAGCACTTTCTAATTTTCTAAGTGCGTTTACTATTACTGAACGAGTAATCCCTACTCTGTCAGCTATCTTACTAGCTATTAATAAACCTTCTTTACCATCTAATTCTTTAAAAATATGTTCAACCGCTTCTTTTTCAGAATAAGATAGTGAGTTCATAGACATAACTACTAAATCTTTATCGCGTGCAATATTTTTTTCTCTATCCTGATTTTCGTGTAATATTTCAATTCCTACTACCGTTGAAGCATATTCAGCAAGAACAAGATCATCTTCTTCAAAATTTTCTCCAAGTTTACCGATAACAAGAGTTCCAAGTCTTTCGCCAGCACCCCTAACAGGTAAAATTACAGTATAACTTCTTCCGTCAAATCTTTCTTCCTCTTCTATTGGAAAAATAGAAAGTTCATGTCTAAAAGGTATATCAACTTTAGTAGAATAAACTTTAAGAGCCGCATTGATATAATCATTTGTTACACGTCCAGTTTTTATCATATCATCAAGACGCTCATTTGAGTAATCAATACTAGAATCATAACCTAATATTTTTCCATCATTATCTAAAATATATACAACAGAGTCAAGAATTGCGCTAAGTCTCATAGCCATTGCTTCAAAATCAACTTTTGAATGTCTTCCTTCTTGCAAAATAGCACTTATTTTTCTAGTTTTTTGTAATAGACTTGCCATTTTCTCCTCCTATAATTAATTTACTCCCCTAAGATTATACAGTTATTTATATAAAATGTAAATAATTTTTAAAATATTTATTCTATATTTTCTAAAAATTTACTTAAAATTTCTAATGAACGTTCTGCATACTTAGAATATTTTTCTTTTTTATCCTTTATTCTTTCTTCTAAAGGTTTTATTATTCCGAAATTTGCATTAATGGGTTGAAAATTTTTACTCGTATTATCAACGATATAATTTGCCATTGCTCCAATCATTGTTTCAGTTGGAAAAATTATTTCTTTACCTTTAGAATTATTAACGGCATTCAATGCTGCTACAATACCAGATGCGGCACTTTCAACATAACCTTCTACTCCTGTCATTTGCCCTGCAAAATAAATATTTTCTTGCCCTCTTAATTGATAAGTTCTTTTTAAAAGTGTTGGCGAGTTTAAATAAGTATTTCTGTGCATAACACCATAACGAACAATATTTGCATTTTCTAAACCTGGAATAAGATTTATTATTCTTTTTTGTTCTCCCCATTTTAAATGAGTTTGAAAACCCACTATATTATAAAGTGTTCCTTCAGAATTATCTTGACGAAGTTGAACTACTGCATAGGGTCTTTTGCCAGTTGGGTCTTCTAACCCTACCGGTTTCATAGGTCCAAATAATAAAGTTTTTTCTCCACGCTTTGCCATTTCTTCAAAAGGCATACAGCCTTCAAAATATATTTCTTTTTCAAATTCTTTTAAAGGGGCTACTTCTGCCTTGATTAATTCATTATAAAATACTTCAAATTCTTCTTTTGTCATGGGGCAGTTAAGATAGGCTGCCTCTCCTTTATCATAACGAGATTTCAAGTAAACTTTATTCATATCTATCGAATCTTTTTCTACAATAGGTGCCGCCGCATCATAAAAATAAAGTCCTGTTTGTTTTGTATATTTTTTTATTTCTTCTGCTAAAGCATCGGATGTTAAAGGACCAGTTGCTATAATTACTGGAGTGTCTGTCTTAGGTATTTCAGTAATTTCTTTTTCTATTACTGTGATGTTAGAATGATTTTTTATTTTCTCTGTTATCATTTCAGAAAATTTTTTCCTATCTACTGCTAAAGCACCTCCAGCTGGAACTTGTGTAGCATCGGCACAAGAAATAATTAATGAATTTATGCGACGCATTTCTTCTTTTAATAATCCTACTCCGTTTGTCAGTCCATTTGCCCTAAGAGAATTAGAACATACTAATTCTGCAAAATTATTTGTTTTGTGGGCTGGTGTCATTTTTTTAGATCGCATTTCATAAAGTTCAACCTTAATACCTCTTTCTGCTATTTGCCAAGCTGCTTCACTTCCAGCTAAACCTGCTCCTATTACTATTATTTTTTCCATAATTTTCTCTCTTTCTACTTTATAATAAGTTTGAAAATTTTTCTTTTTCCCTATCAATTACTTCTTGTTCATCTTCAAATAAAGTAACCGAACTTTTATTCACTAAATATGTTTTCACACTTTCAAGTGTTAAGTCTATTAAGTCTGAATAATCATCTCGACTTTCATATTCTTCGATTTTTTCTAATTTTGGTTTTGTTTTTGGTGATTTAGGTGTAAATATTGTACAGCAATCTTCAAAAGGCAAATTAGAAATTTCATAAGTTTCTATATCAGTAGCTATCTTAATAATATCAATTTTGTCCATTGTAAGTAGGGGTCTTAGTACAGGTAAATTAGTTACACTGTTAATACAATTCATAGATTCTAATGTTTGACTAGCCACTTGTCCTAAAGACTCTCCTGTGGCAAGAGCTAAGCACCCTTCTTTTTTTGCAATTAGTTCTGATATTCTAAGCATAAAACGTCTTGTAGAAGTCATAGTGTAATTCGAGGGTATTCTTTTTACTATTTCAGTTTGAAGTTTTGTAAAATTAACTACATGTACTTTTACCGTACCTACCGTTTGACTAAGTTTTTTTGATAAACTAAATATTTTTTCAAGGGCTTCATTAGACGTAAATGGTGGTGATTGAAAATGAATCATATCTACTTCTACTCCCTTAACCTGTAACATGTGGGCTGCAACTGGGGAATCTATCCCTCCAGATAATAACAACAAAGCTTTAGAAGATGTATTCGCAGGAAAACCACCCAAGCCTTTTAGAAAATCTGTAAAAATAAATATACCCTCACTTCTTACTTCGACATTTATTACAAAATCAGGATTTTTTACATCTACTTTTAAATTACTATAATTTGTTAAAACATGGCTACCAAAAATATTATTTAGTTCATTTGTATTCTTATGAAAATTTTTATTCGGACGTTTTGTTTGTATTTTAAACTTATATTCTTTATCAAGTTTACTTTGTAATAATATATCTATTTTTTTCTCGGCTTCATCTATTTCTAAAGGTGATTTAATAACAGGAGAAAATGTGTGAATACCTGGTATTTTTTTAAATACAGCTAACATTCCAGATAAATATTCATTATTATCTAAGTGAATATACATTCTATCTCTTTTTGTCTGAATATGATAACCCTTAAATTCTTTAAAATTTAATTTTATATTTTTTGTTAGTTTTTTTAAAAATTCATTTCTATTTCCTGATTTTAGAGTTAATTCTCCATACCTAACTATAATATGACTATATTCCACTTTCTATTACCTCTTTAAATTGCTTATATTTTTCTTTAAATAATTCAACAAATTTTTCTATTTCTTGCATATTTGTAAAATATGAAAAACTTATTCTGATACTTCCCTTGATATTATCTTCATCTAATCCACGGGCATTTAAAGCTTCATTTACATTAAATTTTTTAGATGAGCAAGCACTGGTTGTCGAAATCATTATTCCCTCATCATTTAAAGCATTGATTATAGCTTCGCCTTTTATTTTTGGTAGACTTATATTTACTATCGAATCAACATAAGTATCAGCTAAGGGAGAATTTATCTCGACATATTCTAGTTTTGATAATTCTTCTACTAGATATTTTTTAAAATTTTTATGATTATTTTTTATTGTTTCTATTTGTTCTGCATACAGACGCATAGCCTTAGCCATGGCGACTATACTAGGTAAATTCACTGTACCGTTTCGTAAATTATCTTCTTGACCCCCACCAAAATTAATATTTTGAATGGCTCTCCTAGATTTTATATAGAGTAAACCAATTCCTTTTAAACCATGAAATTTATGGGCAGAAATTGAATAACTGTCTATTTCATCAAGATTAATTTTATCCTTAATCACACCTTGTACACCGTCTACATGAAAATGTACTTTGGGATAATCTTTTAAAATTTCTATTATTTCTGAAATTGGTTGTATAGCTCCAAAAACATTATTAACCTGCATTACGCTAAGTAAAACTGTATCCTTACTAAGTAATTTTTTTAGATGTTCTAAATCTATTTTTCCATTTGGAAGAATTTTTATATAATCTAATTTAAAACCTTGATTTTCTAAAGAACGAAAGGTTTCTAATACTGACGGATGTTCTATTTTAGAAGTTATAATGTGTTTGCCAAAATCTTTTTTATGCAGAGCAACACCTAGTATGGCTATATTATTACTTTCTGTTGCTCCAGAAGTAAAATAAATATTGTTACTTTTTATTTTAAGAATATCTGCTATTTGATTTCTACTAGCTTCTAATAGCTTAGCATTTGTTTTGCCATAACTATTTATACTTGCAGTGTTACCATAATAATTTTTATTGACTTCTATAAATGTTTCTAATACTTCTTTAAAGGGTTTTGTAGTAGCCGCATTATCCAAATATATCAAAACTTTATTCTCCTTTATTCAAAATATAAGTATCTTAAAAGATAGCATGACTATTCTTAAGATACTTTTAAAATATTACAATTCATTATTTACCACATCTTTTAATATTTGGTCCCATTTTGGTAAATATCTATCCATTCTAACAGCTCTATCACTATCTGAACGCAATACATTATGTGTGCTAGATGCAGTTAGTAGCAACTGACCATCAATATAGGCTTCATAATTAAATATTGATTTTATACCATTATGCTTAGCTAATGTTGTCTTGATAAATAAGTCCTTATTTTGTAATTTTATATTATTTTTTATGTATATTCTTATTTCAATATCCGTATAGTAGAAACCATAATTTCCTAAAGAATCAATATCTATTCCCAAACTATTTAAAAAATATTTTCTTGCTAGTGTTAGCCATTCATAAATATATTTATTATCTAAATAATCGTATTTATTAAAAAATTTTTTCTCTAGTTTGAATTTTATAGTTTTTTCGTACATTTTTGATTCTCCTTGTCTATAATATTTTGAATTGATTTCATTATTTCATTAGTTATGTCGTCATGTTTATAGCCATGTTTTTTTAAATCGGCTGTATCTATCACATCACCAATTACTATCTTAATCTTTGAAAAAATTCTAAAATTTTTCTCGGGGATAATAGCAAAAGTTAAAACTTTAGCTTCTGCTCTTGTCGATATTAAAGATACACCATTATGAGCCTTGCCTAATTTTAAATCTTTTGCGTAAGAGCGAGTACCTTCTGGAAAAATACCAATATTATCTCCATTTTTTAAGGCTGATATTGCTTCTGTTATACAAGCTCTGTCAAAAGTTCCCCTTTTTACAGGAATAGCATTTGTAGATTGTAGAAAGTTTTTTAATAAGGGTACCCTAAATAATTCTTCTTTTGCAATAAAGCGAATTTTATTTTCAAAAAAGGGAACAAATAGCAAGGGGTCGTGATTACTTAAATGATTACCAGATATTACCATTCCTTTGGAATTTTCTAGTTTTCCCTTATTGACAACTTCTACTTTATAAAAAATTTTATAATAAAGAGTTAGAGAAAATTTTACAAACTTATACACTTTGTTACCTCGTATTTTTTTAAAATAATATTTTTTATTTTATCTACTACCTCATCTATGGTAAATTCAGTTGTATCTATTTTTATTGCATCTTCTACCATAATTAAGGGAGCTATATCACGATTTTCATCTTGATAATCACGCTGGGAAATTTGTTTTTGTATTTCTTCTATACTTATATCGCTACAATTACCAGATTTTAGCATTTCCTTATATCTTCTATTAGCTCTTTCTTCTACTGAAGCTGTAAGATAGATTTTTACATTGGCATTGGGTAAGACTACCGATCCTATGTCCCTGCCATCCATTATAACATTACAACTATTAGCCAAACCTCTTTGAACATTTATAAGAAAATCTCTAACATTCTTACTTTTAGCAAATAATGATGTGTAAGTAGATACTTCTGACGTTCTAATTTTATCTGTAACATCTTGTTCATTTATTTCTTGCTTCTGAACAAAATCATCAAAGTAAACTTTTATTTTTGTATTATCTAAAATTTTTTTAATTTTTTCTTCATTTAATTCTTTTAAACCTTGAATTAAAAAATTATAGGTTAATGAACGGTATAAGGCTCCTGTGTCAACATAATTAAATGCTAATTCCTTGGCTACTCTTTTTGTTATTGTACTTTTACCAGAACCAGCAGGACCGTCAATAGCTACTGCAAAAAACATAAATATTACTCCTTAATAAATATATCCATACCATTATACTATAAACTATAAGTAAATGCTAATTCTAATATTTTAATAATAAAAAGTTCTATTTCTGTCTACCTATTTCAAAATAAAAAATATAATTTTTGAATTTAGCAAACAAAATAAAACTTTTTAAAATAAATGAAAAATTTTAAACAAAATGGCAACTAATAAGGCTGGTAACATATTTCCAACTTTTACATTAGTTTTAAAGAGCATATTACTTCCCAAACAAAAAATCATTATAGAACCTAGAGTTGAAATTCCAACCATAATATCTTGTGTGAAATAGTCGGCAATAAAAAATGATAATAATGTTATTGTCCCTTGATAGCAGAAAACTGCAAGAGCAGAAAATATTACACCAAAACCTAACATAGATGCAAAAATCATAGAAGTAATACCATCGAGCATTGCTTTATTGTAAAGAATACTCGGGTCATGATTTATTCCATCAGCAATAGAACCTAAAATCCCCATAGCTCCTATACAAAATATTAAAGAAGTTGTTACAAATCCTTCAACAAAATTATTATCGCCCTTACTACTTACTTTTGATTTTAAATAAAAACCAAACTTTTCAAAATATTTTTCTATATCAATTACTTCTCCAACAATTACACCAAGCACTAACGCAATAGTTATAACCATTGTACTCTTTGATTTAATAATACTATTATCAATAAAAAATATATTTTCTAAAAATCCAATAAGACCCATTAACAAAACAGACAGTCCCATTATTTTTAGTATAGAATTTTTTATTCTATCTGGTATCCCATTTTTTAAAAATAAACCTAATACTCCTCCTGTAATAATTGCTAAAGTATTTACTAGCGTTCCAATTCCTATCAAAATATCACCTCCAACTTATAAATAATCATTATAGCATAAATGAATTTTTTTCGTAAGAAAAATTTTAAAAAATTTATTCGCTATAAAAATAAAATTAGTATAAAATTAATGCTTCTTTGGCAAATACGTTGACTAAAAAAGATTACAAAAAATATTTTTTCTTGTATAAATATAAAAATACTTATTATAATTCTTAGCTCATAAAATAAAACGTGACAAACATTACAAAAACATAATAACTTAGTGAAAAATGTTAATAACGGTAAAAACACACAAAGATAAATGTGAGTTATAAATTATTAAATTAAATAATAGAAAGAATATAGAATTATTAAGAAATTACGAATTTCCACTAGAATAATAGCAGAAATTTTAAGACTTCAGCATTTTACAATATTTAGGATATATAAACCAAGTTATGAAGATATAAAAGCAGAGAAAAACAAAAAATATAAATCAGCATTGAGGTAAGAAAAATTAATAAACAATTTAATGGAAATTAACAATAGACTTAGAAAATATCTAAACTATCAAACTTCATTTTATATATTTATAGGCGAACTTAGTTTACTTTAAGTTGTAGTCATATTTTTTGTTTTAGTATTAAAAAAAGCAACTCAAAAGAGTTGCTTAGGTAATATCTAATTATTTTACGTCTAGAACTTGTTTACCTTTATACATACCAGTTTTTCTATCAATACGATGACCCATTACATAGTTACCACTTTGAGCATCTAAAGTAATAGCTGGTGAAGATAATTTTTTATGTGTTCTTCTTTTTCTTTTAGCTGTTTTCGATGTTCTTCTAAAAGGAACTGCCATAGTTAACTTCCTCCATATAATTTAATTCTGAGAATTAGCTTTCTTTAAACATATCACTTAAAGCAGAAAAAGGATTTTCCTTTTTCTTTTCTTCAATATAATCATCAGATATTAATTTCCAATCTTTACCACTACTATATTCTATTTCTTCATTTTCTAAATAATAATTTAGCGGGGCGTTCAAAATTATTAGTTCAGTAACAAGATGACTTATATCAATAAATCTATCCATAACATTAACATCATAATCTTCATCACCATATAGAAATGACTTATCAATAAATTCCTCTCTTTCTTCTATATCAAAAGGAACAGAAATTATATTCATAGTCCTACTAGAATAAACATTATAAGTTCCTGTGATAAGCAAATCGACAAAAATTTTATCTTGACCGTTTCTTGTGAGAACTCCACTAATTTTTATATTATCTATACTACTTATAGCGGGAGTAAAATTTTCAATATTGATATCTAATTCTTCTTCAAAAATAAATTTATCACTATTATCTTTGAATAAAGAAGATCTTAACCATTTCATTAAATATCACCTCATAAACACAATCATCATTATAACTTATAATTATATTTATGTCAACATAAAAAGTTTACACTTGTTTTTATATTTAAAGTTCGTTAAAAAATATTTTTTATTACTTGAAATAAATTATTTTTTATATTAATATATATGAATACAAAATAAAAATTAAAAAGGAATAATCTTTTATGTCTAATTCCGAACTATTCAAGTTGGATGGTAATCCTAGTTTTAGTAAATCTCTACCCATATCTATTCAACACGTCCTTGCAATGATAATTGGTAATATAGCACCAGCTATTATAATTGCTCAGAGTATTGGGTTGAAACCAGCACAAATTACAGAGATGGTGCAGTCCTCTATGATTTGTGCTGGACTTGCAACAATATTACAAATATATGGTATTTGGAAATTTGGTGCTAGACTTCCAATAGTTATGGGTACTAACTTTGCATTCGTTCCTGTCATTATTACTATAAACTCTAACTATGGATTTTCTTCAGTCTTTGGTGCCTGCTTAGTAGGAAGTATTTTCTTAGTTTTCTTTGGATTATTTATAGAAAAAATTATAAAATATTTCCCTCCAATAGTTACAGGTACAACAGTTCTTTCTATGGGAATTTCACTTTATCCCGTAGCTATTTCTTATATGGCTGGAGTATCAAACACACAAGAATATGGAAATCTTACTAACTGGGCTGTTGCTATTATAACCTTAGTAGTAGTCTTAGCTATCGACCATTTTGGAAAAGGATATATAAAAATACTTAGTATTCTTATAGGAATAGTTGTTGGATATTTATTATCTTTTGCTTTTGGTTTGGTTGATTTTTCTGCAGTTTCTTCTGCACCTTACCTATCATATCCTAAAGTTTTACCATTAGGTATAGAGTTTCACACTGGAGCAATTATTACTATGATAGTTATGTATCTAGTAACATCTATACAAGTTATTGGGGACGTGTCATCTCTTACAGTAGGTGCAATTAACAGGGAAGCTAGTAAAAATGAAGTATCAGGAGCCTTAATGAGTAAAGAGCTTAGTGGTTTTCTAACTGCTATTTTAGGTGGTTTACCTTCTTCATCTTTTGCACAAAATATTGGAATTATTAGTATTACTAAAGTTGTTAGTAAAAAAGTAGTTACTATTGCTGGTATTATTATCTTAGCACTAGGATTTTTCCCTAAATTTTCTTCTATTATGACAACTATTCCATATCCTGTTTTAGGAGGAGCTACTCTATCAGTATTTTCAATAATTACTATCAACGGTATAAAATTGATAAGTAGAGAAAAAATGAAAAATAGAAATGCAGGTATTCTTGGTATATCTCTAGCATTTGGACTAGGACTAACAACTGTCCCAGCAACGCTAGCAAAAACACCTTTAGCTTTCTAAACATTTATAGGTAGTTCACCTATAATAATCGCAACAATAATTGCTTTTATTTTAAACTTAGTTTTGCCGAGAAAAGAAGAATAATATAAAAAGCTAGCATATTGGTAATTAATTTTAAAAATTATCAATATGCTAGCTTTTTTCTTTATAATAAAAATTTTATATCTATAATAAATTCATCATCTTTGGGAGCATAAGCCTTGATTTGTGATTTATGCCTATCTATTATAAGTTTTGCTAAAGATAAACCTATTCCATATCCCTTAGTTTTACTATTTCTTGATTCATCAAGTCGATAAAATCTATCAAAGACTTTACTTAAATCTCCCTCTTTTATTCCCTCTGTTTTATTTCTAACAACTAGATTTATACTTTTCTTGTTGCTAGTTAGATTAACATTAATAATACTATTATCATCAGCATATTTTATTGCATTATCAAGTAAAATATCTATTACCTGCATAATTGTTTGCTTATCGCCACTATAAAAAATATTTTCAGCAATATCGGCTACAATTTCCTTATCTTTAAAATTAGCAAGTTCTTGAAAGTCTTCTAATCTTGACTTAACTAAATTTGTCATAGAAAAATTATTTTTAATTAAATTTTCCCTTTCTTCTGCCCTGCTGAATGCTACCAAACTATTTATTAAGTGTGTTAATCTCTCAATTTGATTATGAATATTGTCTAACCATTTTGACTTGCCTACTTCCATTTCTAAAACATCTGCATTAGAAATTATTATTGTGAGAGGTGTTTTTAATTCATGACTAGCATCGGTAACAAATTGTTTTTGTTTTTCATAATTTATTTCTATTGGTTCAACTATTTTTTTTGAACTTATTACGAGAATAATTGAAATTACTATTATTATAACTAGAGCCACTATGATGCTATTTGTAAGAAATTGGTAAAATATTCCTAGCTCTCTTTCTACATTGGCACATACTATATATTTTTCTATTCCATAATCAACATAACCGTATTTGTAATAGTCGATATATCCTCCGTCATTATTTTCATCAAGTGCTTCTTGGATAATTTCTTTCGCCTTAACTATTCCAACACTGTTATCTCTGTTATAAATATTAATAATTTGATTGTAGTCTGTTATTTGAGCAATAAAGAAACCATTATAAAAATTTTTGTCCGAAGAAACTATTCCCCTACTTCCATTTTCTGTCCCATTTTCGATAATTTCTCTAAGAAGTATGGGTTCATTTTTAAATTTATTTATTACTTCATCACTTCTTGATGAAATATTATTGTAATTTAAAAAATTTATAATAATAAATACTGCCGATATTACAAAAGTAACAGTAGAAACAGAAACTAAAATAAATTTTCTGCGTAAGGTATTAATCATTTAATTCCTCCAGAGTGTAGCCAACATTTCTTGTAGCTTTTATTTGAATATTTGCTCCAAGAGATTTTAGCTTTCTTCTTAAATAGGATATATTCACCCAAACTACATTTATTTCTGATTCGCTGTCATATCCCCAAATTTTTTCTAAAAAGTTTTCTGTGGGAATAACATTCCAAGGATTTCTCATTAGCATTTCCATAATTTGAAATTCTTTGTTCGATAGTCTGTAACTATCTTTGTTAGTTGATAATTCAAATGTTAATTTATTTAATTTTACATTGCCAAATTTTAATTCATTACTTGTAAAAGTTGCCTGTCTGCGTGTCATAGAACGGACACGAGCCAACAATTCTTTTGATGCAAAAGGTTTTGTTAAATAATCATCTGCACCGCTATCTAAACCCATTACCTTATCTTCTATTTCTGATTTTGCAGTTAGTATTAAAATTGGTGTGTTTTTTTTTTCTTCTCTAATTTTTTTTACAACGGTTATTCCGTCCATTTTTGGCATCATTACATCAAGTATAGCTCCGTCATAATCATCTAATAAAAGATAGTCTAGAGCATCTTGACCATTATGTACAACATCTATTGAATAATTATTATGTTTTAGCATAGCTTCTAGGGCTTCTGCCAAATCTTTTTCATCTTCTGCTAATAATAACCTCATACATTCCTCCACAATAACTTAATTACAGTTTTATTTTAAATTGAAAAATTAAAATTAAGTTTAAATAAAAATTATTATAAATTAAAAGAATAGATTTTTCAAATCTATTCTTGTTTGCTTATTTCATGTGTTTAACACGAAAAACTATTTCTTTGCCCCATCCCTTAATCATTGGTCGTGCTTGTGGATTACCCAAGTAACCACACGTTCTCTTAACAATATCAC
Source organism: Gemella sp. zg-1178 (assembly GCF_018790995.1). Lineage (NCBI taxonomy): Bacteria > Bacillati > Bacillota > Bacilli > Caryophanales > Gemellaceae > Gemella > Gemella sp. zg-1178. The sequence continues at coordinate 31,570 of NZ_JAHKEI010000008.1, read as the reverse complement.
AAGTTTTTGTATTTCTGTTGCTACATTATGGGCATTTGAATCTTTTTTTAGTTTGGTTCAAAATCTCCTTAACAACCACATTCATAACATTTTTCTATGGTCGTATTAGTTCCTAAATATCCAATCTTGTCATAGGCGTAATTCCAAACAGCTTCTAGAGCTTTAGGATTTTAACGTAGAACTGGGTAATCGCAGTAGTGAATAAAACCAACACTTGCATAATCTGGATAATCTTTTTCAAAATATAATTTCTCAAGTGGAGTAGGATTTTTACTAACATCATAGTGATATGAATTTTTATAATAATCTTTGTCATTAATATTTTCTAAACTTCCGTATTTTTCTTTAATATATTCGGTAAAATCTATATTTTAAACTTTCTGAGGGTGTAGAATAGATACTAAACCATTAGTCATATTTGGCAGCCCATCCATCAACATTACGTTTTAACTCTTTCATTATTTCTAGGGTAAAATCTTTTGCTTCTTTATTTTATTCCAAATCGCCTCCATAAAATACACCAGCAACTTCATAAAGTACTATGTATCCTAAAGATAGAGTTTAACATTTATTTTTAAATAATTTGCTAACATTTTCACTGGCTTCTAACCTTTTTCCAAAAGCTCCATGCATATATAAAATTACTGCATTTTCTAGTTTTGCCTCCCCACATCTTTTGGCACGATAAACTAAAGCATCTCTACAGATATGCAATCTTTCTTGTAATATTTTCCAAAATTTTTCTTTATTGCCATTTGATTCAATAGCTATGCGTATTAATTTAAGTGTTACTACTCCCAAATTCATTCTACCACTTTCAATATTATTCCCATTTTCATCTTGCCAAGCTGGAAAAAATGAACGGTAAGACATAGCTGTTTTGCAAGAACCAGTAATTTTTACTAGTGTCTAATACATGATAACATCAGGATACATTCTCTTAATAGAACATTCCAAAGCTAATTTTTTTATGTCATAATTAGGATCTGTTTCTTTCAAATTCAATCCATCTTTCAGTGTAAATATAATTTTTGTAAATATGGCAGTTCTTTTTTCTATTCCTAAACTATTAATTCTTACTTTTAAGATAGCTTTTTGAACTTCACGAATGAAAAAATCTTCTCCAAGGTCGAAACCTGAAGATGTAAAAGGCGTTTGCCCTTGTAATTAATACAAAGTATTTATTTCATATTCTAAACTCTTCATTGCGTCATAAATATCTTTCTTTGTTCTTTCTAAAGCAAATTGTTTTTGTTTATCTTCACCCTCTATCCATTCTTTTGCTAGTTTATAATTTTTATCATAATTTAATTTAACAAAGGGAGTAATAAAATTAAGAAGAACACTTAATCACTGTTTTAGTGAAAAATGTTTAGCTTAATTCTTTTTTATTAGAGAGATTGATAGAAAGAAGGTTAAACATTGAGAAATTTTAAAAAGATAACAGTACTTTATGAGAGATTAAGTCGTGATGATGAATTTCAAGGAGAAAGTAATAGTATTTCTAACCAAAAGAAAATACTTGAAGAATATGCAAGCAAAAATGATTTAGATAATATCATTCACTTTACAGATGATGGTATAAGTGGAAAAAGATTTGATAGACTTGGTTTTACATTAATGATGGAACAAGTCAATATAGGAAATATTGGAACAGTTATTGTAAAAGATATGAGCTGTATAGGGCGTGATTATTTAAAAGTTGGTCAATTTATGGAATTAATAAGACAAAAAGGAGTTAGGTTAATTGCCATAAATAATAATGTAGATAGTTTTTACAAAGAAGATGATTTCAGCCCTTTTAGAAATATTATGAACGAATGGTATGCAAGGGGTGCATCAAGGAAAATAAAGTCAACTTTTAAAGTGAAAGGTGAAAGCGAAAAGCCAACGGCTAATACAGCACCTTACAGATAGATAGCAATAAATGGATAGTCGATAAAGTAGCAGCAAAAACAATAAAAAGAATATTTGATTTAACAATGAAAGGAGCAGGACCTTATCGTATCGCAAGAATATTAGAAGATGAACAAGTACCAATACCTGCAGTACATCAACAAAGACTAAAAGTGGGATTATATAAAACAACTCAATTAAATTATCCATATCGTTGGTGTAGTTCAACCATAGCAAATATCTTAAAAAGACAAGAATATTTAGGGCATACAGTAAACTTTAAAACAAGAAAACACTTTAAAGACAAAAAAAGTAAGTATGTATCAGAAGATAAGTGGTTGGTATTCGAAAATACACACGAGCCAATCATAGAGCAAGAAACATTTAATAATGTTCAAAGAATAAGAGGAAATGTAAAAAGATACCCAAATGGTTGGGGCGAATTTCACTCACTAAGTGGACTTTTATATTGTAGTGATTGTGGAAGCATAATGTATGTTCACATAACATACAATTACAAAAATATCCCTTACTATACTTGTAGTTCATATACAAAGACACCTTGTGGAAGTCAGTGCAAAACGGCACACAGAATAAAGGCAGAAAATGTATTAGAACTCATCAAACAAATACTAGAAGATATAAAAAAGCAAATAGAACTTGATAAAGATGAATTTATATTATCTGCAACTGATGAAATGAAAGAAAAGGAAAAAGAGGAAATAGAATACAATCTTGCAAGAGAAACAGAATGTAAGCATAGGATAAAAATTTTAGAAAAACTAATGTGTAGAATATATGAAGATATGATTTTAGAAAAAATACCAAGCACAAGATATGAAGTATTAAATGTACAGTATGAAGATGAACAACTAAAACTTACTGAAGAATTAAAAGGAATTGAACAAAAGATAAAAAATATAACACATAAAAAGATGGAATAAAAAAATTTATAAAGTTAATTGGAAAATACAATACATTTGAAGAACTAACAACATATATGAACAATGAATTTATCGAAAAAAATTATTGTATATGAAAGAGATATAAAAGGATCTCCTACATCACCACAACGGATAGATATTTATTTAGATAGTTACAAACCTCCACAAGAAAAAAATAAGTGAGGAAGAAAAGATAATATTAGCAGAATAAGAACTAAAAAGAGAAGAAAGAAGAATAAAACTACACAATAACTACTTGAAACTAAAAGCAAACGGTAAGCAAAAAAGAATATGAAGAAAGCTATAAGGTAAAACGAGAACAACTAAAACAAGATAAACTAAAAAAATTAAAGCAAAATGGAATTAAGTTATCAGAACTAAAAGAAATGGAGAAAATAAAATAGAATAGTTTTTATATAAAAAATATGAAAAACAAATAAAAAATGCAACTAATAGCTTGCAAAACTTAAATAGATATGCTATGCTATAAAAAAAGGGGTGAAATGATTGAATAATAGAATAAAAGAGAGAAGAAAAGAATTGAAAATTACACAAAGTGAATTAGCAGAAAGAATTGGAGGAGTTTCAAGACAGTATATAAGTTTTTTAGAAGCTAATAAAAGAGAAGTACCTTCATTAGTATTTGCCAATAAAATTTCAAAAGCATTAGATAATTGTATATATAGATTATTTGATTTGGATGGAAACGGAGAATATAAATGCTATTGTTGTGAGTAGTCTATATAAAATAAAAATAGGAGGTGTTAAGTATGAAAAATATTAATCCTCAGAGGTATAAGAACGGAGATAAGTTTTAATGTAGTTTTTCTAGTATGTTATAGTTATAAAAAGGAGGTGTATATTTATGAAAAGTCTATTGTTTAATGATTTTGATAAAAGTAAGATTATTGAATTATTACAAAATAATAATATACCTGAAGAAAATAATTACTTAATCGTAACAAAGAATCGTAGTATAAAAGAAGGTTTAATAAAATTGCTTATTAATAGTACTTATAATGCTATAGATGCATCTTTACAATATTTACTAGTTTTCACTAGTGACGCAATATATGAAGCAAGAATTTCAGGAGAAGTACTAGATTTTTTAAAAAGAGGAGAAATTTCGTTTAATAAATATAAACATAATGAAATTAGTGATTTCAATATTGAAAAAAAAATGACAAAACATATTATTTCTTGGAAAGCCGGTGGTAAAATTTATTCTTATGAAGTAGATAAATTTCAGGGGATTTACGGCTTTGTAAAAGAAAATTTTAATTATTTACAAGAAAATAATTTTTTCAGGAAGACTTAATTATGAAAAAGATATTATCAATATTTTTAGCCTTAAATATTTTAATGGGAACTTTTGGAAGTACTGTATCTGTATATGCATATGACAACAAGGTTGTTTCTAATAAATCTGAAGTAGAGACTTTAAAAAATGATATAGAAAAAGAGTTAATATTTTTATTTGAAGAAGCAACAAGTTATAAAAATGGAATTTTATATGTAAATAAAGATTTGTTAATTGAAAAATACGGCAATGAGAAGGCACCCTTAGTAGCAATGGGAATAGAAAGGATTTATAAATAGGAGAATCTTTCAGCAAATTTAAAGGCCGAATTAGAAGACAGGGATTTTGTATCTTGCATGGGAGAAGAATTAGTAGGAATGATCCCAGGGATGGAACTTGTTGATTTGATGTCTGGAAATCTAAGAGGTTATATTGAAGGAAAGATGTGGGGAGAAACAGCTGAATATGTAACAAAAAAATTAGTAAAATTTGGATTGAAAACTAATGTTGCAGGAATAGTTGCACAGTTGGCTATATCTGCAGGTAAATGTGCTATTTGGGGATAATTATTAACAATTCAATATTTTTTCAGAAGAAAAGAATAATAAATTTACTTTCATAGGTTAAAAATTAAAATTCTTATACTATAAAAACAAATATATATTAAATATTTAAGCGATTGAGAAAAATCTTAGTCGCTTTTTTATTTCAAGAAAGGAGCAAATATACAAACAGAAAATAAGAAAAAATTAAAATTAAGTATAGAGGAAAAGATAATATTATCATAAGAAGAAAAGAAAAAAGAAGAGCACAGATTAAAATTACATAATAACTATCTAAAACGAAAAGCTAACGGAAAACAAAAAGAATATGAAGAAAGATACAAGATAAAAAGAGAACAGTTAAAACAAGAGAAAATAAAAAGATTAAGACAAAGTGGAATTAAATTATTAGAACTAAAAGAAATGGAGAAAAATAAAAATGAAATGGAAAGAATATAAAGAGAAATTAGAAGAACTAGAAAAAGAAGATTATGAAAACTATATAAAGGCGATAATCAGTATAGAAAAAGGAATAGATGATGAAAAAGTGTTAGATAGTATATATAACGAATACTTAAATAGTCCTTGTAATCTTTTGAATGATATGTTCGATGAAATGTTAATATAACCGATAATGAAACTTGAGAAAACTCAAGTTTTTTGTTATAATTAAACAAAATAAAAAGGCAAGAGAGGATAGTATGAACATATCGTATGATCCGTTATGGAATATTTTAAAATCAAGAAATATGAAGAAAAAAGATTTATTAGAAAAAGCAAATTTAACAACAAATTGCATAGCAAATATGGGTAAGAATGAGTATATATCTTTAAAGAATATTGAGAAAATATGTGAGGCACTTGAATGTGATATTGGCGAAATTATTTGTTATTGTAAATCAGGAGGAAATTCGTTTAATGAATAATATATATACAAGTATTGAACTTTTTGCAGGTGCAGGTGGCTTGGCGTTAGGGTTAGAACAAGCTGGTTTTAATCATATTGGATTAGTTGAATATGATAAAAATGCTGTTAATACATTGAAAATAAATAGACCAAAATGGAATGTTATTTGTGAAGATATAGAAGTTGTTGCTAAAAGAGATTTGGAGAAAGAATTTAATATAAAAAAGGGAAAATTGGACTTATTATCAGGTGGAACTCCTTGCCAAAGTTTTAGTTATGCTGGCAAAAGACTTGGACTTGATGATGTTAGAGGTACAATGTTTTATCATTACGCAGTTTTTTTAAATAAGTTACAACCTAAAATGTTATTATTTGAGAATGTAAAAGGTTTATTATCTCACGATAAAGGTAGAACATTTAAAACTATTATAAATATTTTTGAACAAGAGGGTTATAAAATATTTTATGAAGTATTAAATGCTTGGGATTATGGTGTTGCACAAAAAAGAGAAAGACTAATTGTTGTAGGAATAAGAATAGATTTATTAAATAATAAAGAATTTTCATATCCAGAAAAACATCAATATAAGCCAGTATTATCAGATATTTTAAAAAATGTTCCTAGTAGTTTAGGTGCTAAGTATTCAAAAACTAAAGAGAATATTTTTGCTTTAGTACCACCAGGAGGATATTGGAGAGATATTCCAGAAGATATTGCTAAAGATTATATGAAATCTTGTTGGCATATGGCTGGTGGAAGAACTGGTATATTGAGAAGATTAAGTTTAAATGAACCATCTTTAACAGTTTTAACTACGCCTCAAATGAAACAGACAGATAGATGTCATCCAACGGAAGTTAGACCATTTACAGTTAGAGAAAATGCAAGGATTCAATCTTTTCCAGATGATTGGATATTTACTGGAGCAATGGGGTCTCAGTATAGACAAGTTGGGAATGCTGTTCCGTGTAATTTAGCTAAAGAGGTAGGTTTAAAAATATTAAAAAAGTTGGAGGAATTAAAAAATGGAAACTTATAAATTAAATTTTATTTCAAAAGAAGATTTTGAAAATCATGTAACCAATACTTTGAAACAGTATAATGAAACTTTAAAGAGCATAAATTTAAAAAAATTTAATAGTAATTTAATAGATCCAATTAAGTTACTTTTTGATAAAAATGTTTTTGATAAAAGTTTTGAAGAAATTATAAAATTAGAAATACACAGACAAAGGGATAAAATTAATAGTAATATAATTGGATATTTTCATCAAAATTTATTTAAAAGTATAAAAAAATGTGAAGTTCCAAATGAGGAGTGGGATATAATATTTAGAAATGATGATATAACATATTATGTTGAAATGAAGAATAAACACAATACAATGAATAGTTCATCATCTAGTAAAACTTTTATGAAAATGCAAAATCATTTATTAAATGCTGAGGATAAAGAAAAAAGTATTTGTGCCTTAGTAGAGGTTATTGCTAAAAAATCTCAAAATATACCTTGGATAATAACTCTCGATAAAGCAAAGCAATCTTCAAATGAAAAATTAAGAAGAATTTCAATAGATAAATTCTATGAGATAGTAACTGGAGATAAGAATGCTTTTAGTTTGATATGCGAGCAGTTACCAATAACAATTGAAAAAATCATTTCCAATAATAAAGAACTTAAGGTGCAAAAAGATACAGTATTTGAGGAATTAGAAAATATTAATAATGATACATTGTTAGCCTTATATAAATTAGCATTTAGTACTTATGAGGGTTTTAACTGGTAGAATATTGGACGATTAGATAAAAATCTAGTCGTCTTTTTTACTTGTAAGAAAGGAGATTTTAAAATGGCAGATAGTTTCCATTTTTCAATAGAGATTATTTCAAGGGGAAAAGGAAAAAGTGCAGTCGCAAGTGCTGCATATATTAGTGGAGAGAAAATAAAAAAATAATGGGACGGAATAACCCACGACTATACAAGAAAAGAAAGAGTATTACACAAGGATATATTACTAGCTCAAAACATAGCAAGAGAATTTAAAAATAGAAGTTATTTATGAAACTCAGTTGAGTTAAACGAAAAAGCAAATAACACCCAACTAGCAAGACAATAAGAAATATAAAACCTAGATAAAAAATTACTCTATATCAAACTTTACAAAGCGAACAAAGACTTATACAAAACCATTGAAAAACCAATCACTATGGCCTTAATAAAACACTTTAAAGAATTAGCGAATAAGCTAAATAATCAAAAAGAAAAAGCATTAGATAACACTAATAAAAAATCAATGTAAATGAAAAGGTGAAACAAGCAAGTAAAGATATGAATTTAGAAAGGTATGCTAAAATGGCAGAAAGAAGAATGCTATCAAAAACACTTATTTCTAGTGATTTATTTTTAGATATGCCCTTATCATCTCAAGCACTGTATATTCACTTTACGATACTTGCAGATGATGACGGCTTTGTAAACTATCCTAGAAGAATACAAAGAATTATAGAAGCAAGTGAAAATGATTTTAAAATGCTACCAGCAAAAAGATTTATTATATCTTTTGAAAGTGGAATTATAGTTATTACGCACTGGAAGATAAACAACTATATACAAAAAGACAGGTAGAAAGAAAGGGTTTATCAGTATGAAAAATCATTATTACAATTAGGAGATAATAACATTTATTAACTAAAAACAACTTAATATATACAGAATGTATACAAATTGGATACGCAGCTTAGTATAAGATAAGGATAGATTAGTAAAGGATAATATAGATAAGAGGAGGGGAAATGAGCCACTATCCACAAACTTTTACGGAGAATTCCAAAATATCAATTTAAACACCAAACAATACCAAAATCTAAAAGAAAAATTAGGAACAAATATAGATACAATGATTAAAAAGTTATCAAGATATATTAAAAGTAGTGGAAAGACATACAAAGACCATTAAGTAACCATATTAATAAAAAAATTATAAATTTATTATCTCGCACTTAACTATGGAATTTTTTTTGTTTTTGTAATATACTAATTACTAACTATGTTACAAAGGAAATTAAAATGAAAATTAAAAAAATATTTACTTCTGTAATAGTTAGCTTTTTACTTTTACAAGGTAACTTTGCTATTGCAGATGAAAAATTTATAGATAATAACGCAATTAACCAATTACTTAGAAATAATTCTAATATGAAAATTGTTGTTTCTGACTACAATACTGGAAAAATAGTTTCTGAAAAAGATGGCAATAAACAAGTAGCCTACAAAAATTTAATAAACCATATTGCAGTATTTGTTTTGTCTGAAGAACTTAGAGATGAAAAAATAAACTTAGAAACGAAAATAGAAGTTACTTCTGATGAAATTTTAGATAAGTATAAAATTGAAAATACTATAAGTGTTAAAGACGCCATCTTTATTTTAGAACAAGAGGATAGTCCTAGCCTAGCTTTAGCAATCTTTAAAAAATTTAATATAAGTATCTCTCAAGCTCAATTAATTTTGGATAAATTGACTTTAAGAGATACGGAATTAAATAAATTTGAAATTAGTGAAGAAAATAAAACAAGTGTTAAAAACTTAGCTTATTTAACTGAAGTTACTCTGAAAAATTATCCTACAATAACAGATATTACTAAAAATCCTGAATATGAATTTCTTAGTGGCGAAAAAGTAGAAAATGATGTTAAATTTATTCCTTCTGATATACTTAGAGCCTTAGGTCTAAACTATGACGGGAAAAATGCTACTTTTATTGCTTATAGTGGAAATACTAAATTTATAGTATCTATTATGGATATAGCTCAAGAAAAAGATGATTTCTTTGATACTATCCAAGAATTATATAATTACCTATTTGCAAATTATAATTATAAACTTGCCCTAAAGGCTGGGACTTATGATATAAATAATGAAAATATTACTATTGAAGAAGATATATACGACTTTTTTTACAAGGACCATGAACAAACAAATAAAAAATATTTTTTAATGAATGGGAAAATATTATTATTCCAAGATTACGATTATCTATCTGCCAATAATGGAACTGTATTTTCTTCTTACAAGTCTAACACAGACAATTCAAGTCTAACTAAATTAAAAAATACATTTATTCAAGATAATAAATTTAAAGAACGCAACAAAAGAGAAAAACTTGATATTATTGTCAACAGAAGCCAATATTTCTTTGCATTTGTTCTGCTAGTATATGTTGCTATTTTTATTTTAATATATCTATTGCAGGGAACTTTTTCTAAAAAGGAGGACTAATAAAATGCAATTAACTCAAGAAAATTTAGTTTTAGAAACTGAATATGGCAAGTTTGAATTAATCTTTAATTACAAAAATGCCTTTGATAAGGAATTATTTTTAGATAAATATATTGATATTTTAGATGATAAACCCTTTATAGTTGGCGACATAGCTTATGAAAAATTAAGATTATCTGGATTTTTCAATAATAAAGATAAGAACCACCCAAAAAACATTAGGAACCTAGAAGAATATTTATTAGAATTTTGCAATCTAGCTTGTCCGTTTTTTGTCTTAAAAAGAATATAAAATAGCAGTGCATAATTTCCTATGCACTGCTATTTTTCTAAAACAAAAATTAAACGTTTTGAATTTTGATAATCCCTATTAGCAAATTCAAAATCACAAAAATAAGTCTTTATTTTAAAACCTATTTCTAAGATTTTTTCTATTATTTTATCTATATTATATGTACGCTGTTTTTGATATTCATATATTTTTTTGTATAGATTATCTTTTTCTTTAACAAAAAATGTTATTTCGCTTTCTACTTCTAATTTATTTTCTGTAGGATATGTAAACCACAGATAACTTATTTCTTCATCTTCATATGCAAAGGGTTGCTCATTTAATAATTCATCTATTTTTGATGGTGTATGTATATCAAAAATAAATTTCCCACCCTTTTTTAAAACTACATAAACATTTTCTAAAGCTAGTGTAAATTCTTTAAAATTTTCCAGATAATTAAAAACATCAAAAGCACTAATAATAAAATCAAATTTTTTACTTAATAATTGAATTTCTAATAAATCAAGGGCTATATAATTAGCTTTGGAAAATTTAATGCTGGCGAGTGCTAACATCTCTTCGCTTTTATCTACGGCAAAAACTTGACCATAAGTAGCTAAATATTCTGTTAAGGCTCCACTGCCACAACCTAAATCAAGAATTAACAGATTATTACTATCCATTAATTCTTGTTTAATTATATTCTTATACTTATCGTAATCAACGTCCATTATCCTATCATATACAATACTTAAATTTTGATACATATTAAACCTCTTTAAGAGGATATTTTTCAAATAGGTTGTCTAATGCGTAATACTCTCTGTCATCTCTTGTCATTATATTAACAATAATATCTCCTAAATCTAAAAGAACCCATTTTGCTTCACGCCAACCTTCTATATTAAGAATTTTACCGCCATTTTCTTGAACTTTTTCTTTTACTTCAGAAGCGATAGCTTCTACTTGTCTATTAGTAGGAGCATGACAAACAACTGAATAATCATATAAAAATCCTGCACTTGTTAAATCATAGGCTACTATATCATAACCACTTTTTTCATCACAGGCATCTACTACTACTTGTAATAATTTTTCTACTGTCATTTTTTCTCTCTTTCTTATTTTTTAATCAAACGGAACATGATAACATATAATTCATCATCTTCAGGATATCTAGTTGCTAATTTTTCTATTAATTCTTCTCTGCTAACTCCATAATATTTTGCATATCTGTCATTTAGTTTATCTCTTGTTACTGCTTTTACAAGTTCAACTTCTAATGTTGCAAAAACTGTTTTTGTTCTGTCATCATAAGTTATAGCTTCTAAAACATCACCTTTTTTAAAGTGTGCCTCACTCTTATTTCTTATTGTAATAATTTTTTCACCAGATAATATTTTCTCTTTATTTTTTTCTTTAAATCCTACCTGATAATTTTTTATATTATAATAATTATAACATTTTAACAATGGAGGATAAATTCTTTCATCGTTATCAATTAAGTATACCAAGGTATATTTTGCTGCAAGACGTACTGCTTCATCAAGGTCGTACTCTGCTACTTCTGTAACCTCTTTTAAGTGAGGATGTTTTCTTTGTGGTTCAATATAGTCAGCGATAAAAATAATTTTTTCTAATAGGGACATATGTTTACGTCCAAATGTATGACTAAATATTGCCATTTTTATTTCTTCGTCTTGAACATCAAATTCTTTTTCTATATAAACACTAGCAACTGGTCCGTGTAAAACTTCTGTTGGATAGTCAAGTAACTTTATATCAAGATTATACTTAACTACATATTTTTTCATTAATACTTCGTCCATAGGCTTGCATATATCATGTAGCAAGGCTGCAAGACGAGCTTTTTCTACATTAGCTCCAAATCTTTCAGCCAACATAACAGCTGTATCTACAACTCTTAATGTATGTTCATATCTTTTTTCGGGTAATATTCCTTTTACTTTTTCTTTAATTTCATTAAAATTCATATAAACTCAACTCCTCTATATAATTGGCACAATCCTTATCAACTAAATAAGATATATTTTTTTTATTTTTTAATTTATTGCGAATATCAGTAGAACTAATCTCTATAACTGGCGATTTTAGTATAACATAATTTATCTCTTTATAAAAAGTATCTTTTGAAATTATTTCTTCTAATTTTTCTTCATTACGAGCAACAAATATAAAGGTAACCATTTTACTAAGTTCAGAAATTCTGTGCCACTTTTTTAAATCTTTAACCCTATCTGTTCCTATTATAAAATACAAACTAGCATCAGTATATATTTCTTTAAAATATTTTATAGTGTAGTAGGTATAGCTAATATCGTTTTTATCTATTTCATAACTACTAACAGAAAATTTTTTATTCTTACTTATACTTTTTACAAGCATATTGTATCTATCTTTGTTGCTAGCTTTTAAATTTTCATTTTTTAGTGGTGTTTTATTAGAAGGGATAAATATTAATTTATCCATTGCTAAATCTTCTACAACATTACTAGCAGTTATAAGGTGACCTATATGGACTGGGTCAAAAGACCCACCATAAAGTGCAATTTTTTTCATTATTTCACCAACTCTATTTTCCTATACTTTTCTTTTGATGATTGTCTGTATAAAACTATTATATTACCAATAATTTGAACTAACTCTGAACCAGTTCTACTTGATACTAAGTCGGCAACATATTCTTTATCTTCTGAACAATTTTGTAATATAGTTATTTTTATTAATTCTCTTTTTTCTAGTGCATCAGATATTCCTTTTATCATATCTGGATTTACTCCTAATTTACCTATTTGGAAAATTGGATTTAAGTTATGAGCCAAGGCTCTTAATTGTCTTTTTTGTTTTCCTATTAACATTTATTCTCCTATTGTAATAAATTAATACTAAATTCTTGTTTTAAAAATTTATTATTAATATTTTAAATTATTGAATCTCTTGTAAATACTTCTATTTCTTTAGGTAATACTATATCTATTTCGCAACCAAGGTCGCTATTAACAGTTATCCAACCCAAACCAGATATTACAATATCCGTTTTTTTATTTTGTATTTTAAATGATTTTTTTATAGTTTCAGAAAAAATTGATAAATTATCTTTGAATGGTGGAGCTAGCATTTCTCCTAAGTGTTTTTCAAATAAGTTATCTGCGTTTTCTAATTTAGTTCTGTGTAAGTCTATCTGATTAGATGCATATATAGTAAAACTTTGTCTATCTCCCTTTGTAAAATCTATTCTACACAAACCAGCAAAATAGATAGTTTGCTTTGAATTAAGTTGGAATACTCTGGGCTTAACTTCTTTTTTAGGAATTACTAATTTTAATGTTTTCTCATCTAAATAATGTGCAATGTCATAATCTAAAATAATTCCTGGCGTATCGTAAATACTAGTTTCCTTGTCTAGAGGTATTTCTATCATACCTAGAGTTGTACCTGGAAAATGTGATGTCGTTATGATATTTTTATCGCCTGATGTTAGTTCAATAAGTTTATTTATTAAAGTTGATTTTCCTACATTTGTTGCTCCAACTATATAAATATCTTTCTTATTGCGTAATATATCTAATTTACTGGCCAGTTCTTCTATACCATTATTTTTTATAGCACTTATTAGGATAATATCTTTTACTTTTATTCCTTTTTGCTTCATCATTTTAAAAAGCCACTGCTTTATCTTATTTTCTTTGACTGATTTTGGCAATAAGTCCATTTTGTTGGCAACTAAAACTATATCTTTATCTTTACCAACTATTTCTGTAACGTCTTCTATCCATGAACCAGAAAAATCAAATATATCTACTACCTTTACTATTAAAGCATCTTTTTTTGCTAATGTTTTTATTAATTCATAAAAATCTTCTGCTCCAAGTTCAACATCAGTAACCTCGTTATGATGTTTTAGTCTAAAACATCTTTTACATATTATCTCATTATCGATACTTTTTTCTAAAACATTTTTTGGTAGATAACCTTGCTTTTTACTATCTTCTGTTTGTATCTGACTTCCACAGCCTATACAAGTTATTTTTTCTAACAATATTTATCTCCTTATATAATAAATTATACTTTTTTTATTTTATTTTTACGTAATTTCATTACAGGAAATTGTTTTTTTTCTTTTAAATTAGTAACTATTTTGCTTTCAAAATATCTATTTATTCTAGTTTTAAAGGCATCTGTTCTTGAAATTGGTTTTACTAAAACACTCATAGCCCCACCTAAATTTTTTGCTCCAAAAATATCTGTAAGTACTTGGTCTCCTAAAATTATTGCTTCTTCTGGTTTTCGATTAAGTTTTTTTAGGGCTTTTTTAAAACCGTTTGTCAAAGGTTTTTTAGCTTCTGCTACATATTCTAAATTTAATTTTTTACAAAAATCTCTTACTCTTTCTTCTGAGTTGTTAGAAACTACAATTATATCAAAACCAGCTTTACGCATTTTCGTTAGCCACTTAGTTAGTTTCTTAGTATTTTTTTTACTATCCCACGATATTAGCGTATTATCTAGGTCTGATATTATTACCTTCTTGTTATGCATATTCATATATTCTACATCTATAAATTCATATTCTTCAACAAAATCATCTGGTGAAAAAAATTTTTTTAATACCATACTAACCTCTAATTATTTTATTTCTCCAATTATTTGTCCCATTTTTATTTCTTGTGGCAATTCTAAATTATTAATTTCAAAAGTATCTTTTTCAAATAATAAAACTACCGTAGAGCCAAATTCAAAATATCCTAACTCATCACCTTTTTCTACAAAATTATCCTCATAAGTTTCTATAATTGAATTTACATTTTGAGCTCCTACAGGTATCAAATTATATTTTATATTTTCATTTTTTATAGTCAATACTCTTCTATAATTATAGCTTAAAACTGTATCTCCTAATTTTAAGCCGGCATTATTAACAGGATATGAATATTTACCTAGAGTGTAACTTCCAACAATTTCGCCAGCAGTTGGGAAATGTATTCTGTGATAATTTTTAGGGCTAAGATAGATAACCATGTAAGTTCCTCCTGCTAATTCTTTTGCCCTGTCCTTATCAGCTAGTAAAGTTTTAACTCTATATTCTTGTCCTTTTACAATAAATGTAGCATCATCTTCTATTGTCCCAACTTCTGATATTACTCCGTCTGTTGGACTTACTACTACATTTTTTCCTTCTGCTATTGGTCGCAAACTTGGATGTACTTGTCTAATAAAAAATTCATTTAGATTTTTAAAATCTGCCACATCTTTTAAAATCTCATAAGTATTAATTTTATAAGTTTTTATAAAGGGTTGAATTAATAATCTACTCACATTTGATTTTGTTAATTTTTGTAATGCTTTGGAAGAATATTTTCCGTTAGTCAATTCAACACAGATTTGAAATAATCTTTTCTTTATCATTTTTTTCCTCACTTTTGTATATTTTCTATATAATTCTACTATAAACCTTGTTATTAAGCAAATATATATTGTTAAAATTAAAAATTTAAGCAGCAGGTTTGTAAAAAAACCTACTGCTTATTTTTAAAACTTACTTGTATCTACTGAGTTTAAATATTTTTCTAACTCTGGTGTGATATTACTAATTGTTCCATCAACAAAAGGATTTTCTAAATTAGCTTCTTTTACTAATTCTAAGAATGGTTTTGTTCCTCCTAAATCACAAAGATGTAAATATTCTTTCCAAGCTACTTTTGTATCTTGATTAGCTTTTTTCCAAAATTGGAAAGCACAAACTTGGGCTAGAGTATAATCAATATAATAGAAAGGAGAAGTAAATAAATGAGCTTGTCGATAGAAAAACATTCCGTTGTTTAGTGATGGTACATCTTCATAAGAACGACTTGGTAAATATTTTTTCTCTATTTCAAGCCACTTATCACGTCGTTCTTTAGGACTTAATTTTGGATTTTCATAAACAAAATGTTGAAACTCATCTACCGTAACTCCATACGGTAAAAATTTTAATGAAGATGCTATATGATAATACTTAAATTTTTCTGTATCTTCTTCGAAAAATAAATCCATCCATGACCAAGTTAAAAATTCCATGCTCATTGAGTGATTTTCACAAGCCTCGTATGTCGGCCAAATGTAGCTAGGAACTTTTACATCACGGCTTCTAAATACTTGAAAAGCATGGCCAGCTTCATGAGTAAGAACCTCTACGTCATGAGGTGTGCCGTTGAAATTAGCAAAAATAAATGGCGAACGATAATCTGGAATATAGGTACAGTATCCACCACCAGCTTTTCCTTCTTTAGTATCTAAATCTAATAAATTTTTATCTACCATAAAATCAAAAAATTCTGCAGTTTCTTCTGATAATTCACGGTACATTGTTATAGCATTATTTACTAAAAATTCTCTGTCCCCCTTAGGTTTTGGGTTGCCAGTTTTAAACATTATCGCTTCATCTTGAAAATTCAGTTTATCAAGTCCTAAGCGTGCTACTTGGTCTTTTTTAATTTTCTCTACAAGAGGTACTACATTTTCTAAAATCTGTTTTCTATATCCTGCCGCTTCTTTAGAAGTGTAGTCTGTTCTTCTCAAACGTAAATAAGCTAAGTCTACAAAATTTTCAAAACCTAATTTTTTAGCAATTCTTGTACGAACTTTTATCATACGGTCGTAAATATCATCATATTTTTCTAAATTGTCTTCAAAGAATTTGGTTGATACATTATTAGCTTTAGTTCTAATCTCTCTATCATCAGCTTGTGTATATTTTGCCATACCACTTAAATTATGTTCTTGGCCATCAAAAGAAATTTTAGCACTTGAAGTTAATTTAACATATTCTGTTTGAAGTTTATTTTCTTCTTTTAAATCTTCTAAAATTTCATCTTTAAAAATTTTTAAATCACATTCAATAAGATTAAAGTAATGTTCTCCTATTTCATTTTTTAATTCTTCCTTAAATTGAGAATTATAAATTATTTTTGAAATATTAGATTCATAAGCAGTTATCTCTGGTGAAAATTCATTCCAAAATTCTTGTTCGTCTTCATAAAATTTATCAGTAGTATCTAGGCTATTTCTGATTGACACTAATGTTGATTGTGTGGCAATTTTTTCTAAAAATTTATTATATTCTTTAAAAACTTTGATAAATTCATTATAGTTATTTGCTTGCGATAAAAGTTTTTTATAATTTTCTAATTTTGTTTTTGTTTCCTCTACATCAGGTCTTTTATACTCATAGTTATCAAATTTCATAGTTGTACAGACCTCTCTTATATATTATTACAAGTAATATAATAACATAGTTTATTACTTTATTCAAAATATGCTATATAAATTATTAAATACAGTATGTTTCATAAATTATTTTAATGTGCTACTATATACATTTTAAATTTTTCAAAATTTTATTTTTAAAAATTCATAGAATATTTTTTATAGATTATTTCATAAATAAAATTTTTATCTTTATTATTACAATTCAATCTATAAAATTATTTTATTTGTTGTTCATATTATAATGAAGATAAGCGTCAATAAAATCAAAAATTTCTCCATTCATCACCTTATCTATATTATTAACTTCATAGTTAGTTCTATGGTCTTTTACCATAGTATAGGGAGTAAAGACATAAGATTTTATTTGAGAACCCCAAGCAATAGACTTTTGTTCTCCTCTTATTTGATTTAATTCTTTTTCCTTTTCTTCTAACTCTCTTTGGTATAAACGAGATTTTAATTCTTTCATAGCTATATCCCTATTCATAATTTGACTACGTTCTGCCTGTGATTGAACTACTAAGCCAGTGGGAATATGTGTTATTCTAACTGCTGAATCTGTAGTATTGATATGTTGACCACCTGCTCCCCCTGCCCTGTATGTATCTATTCTTAAATCTTCTGCTGACAAATCAAGAGAAATTTCTGAATCTGTAAACTCTGGAATTACGTCAACAGAACAAAAAGAAGTGTGTCTTTTCCCTGACGGGTCAAATGGTGAAATTCTAATAAATCTATGCACGCCTTTTTCTCCTTTTAACAAGCCGTAAGCATAATCTCCATCTACACGAAGCGTTACTGACTTAACTCCACATATATCACCAGATTGATAATTAAAATATTTACAACTTAAACCTTGTTTTTGAAAAAATCTTTCATACATTTTTAATAATATTTCTGCACAATCTGTTGCATCACTTCCGCCAGCCCCTGCATGAATTTCAAAAATTGCAACATTATTATCATATTTTTCTGATAGCAATAATCTAAGTGTAAAACTATCCATCTTTTCTCTTAAATCTTTTTGACTACGTAATAATTCTTCATACATATCCATATCTTCTTCTAATTTAAGATATTCTAATATTTCTATATTATGTTCTAAGAGTAAATTTAATTCTTCAAACTCTGCCAATTCTTTTTTTAACAATTTAGATTCCGCAACCATGCTCGTAGCTTTTTCGCTGTCATTCCAAAAATTAATTTCCAGCATAAAATTATCTAATTCGGCTACTCTTTGAATTTTTGAATCTAAATTTAATGAAATTTTAAAATCAGCAATACTTTTTTCTATATCTTCTAATTCTTTTTTTAATTCAACCAATTCCAAAATAATTTCCTCAAATCTCTTTTAAGTTTAATTTTAATATTTAACCATATAATTATACAATAATATTTTAAAAATTTATAGTTTGCATTACAATTAAAATAAGTAAATTACTTGAATAGAAGATAATAATTTATTTTATTTTTATAATGTAGTATAATGTATAGAAAAGATTTTGGAGCAATATATGGTAAACTATCCTAATGGGAATAATAAATTTTCACAAAAAATTACATATTCTAATCGTGGAATGCACCTCGAAGATGATATTAATTTTGCAAATAAATTTTATTTAAAAAATGATACTGCTGTAATTCACAAAAAACCAATCCCCATACAAATAGTAAAAGTAGATTATCCAAGTAGAAATAATGCTATGATAAAAAAAGCCTTCTATAAGGTTCCGTCAACTACTGACTATAATGGAATTTATAAGGGAAAATATATTGACTTTGAAGCTAAAGAAACTAATTCTACAACATCTTTTTCACTTAATAATATTCATAAACATCAGATTGAACACATGGCTAGTATAACTAGGCATGGAGGTATAGCTTTTATCATAGTGAGATTTAAAAAAATTAATAGAACTTTTATCATGCCATTTAAAAAATTAATTAATTTTTATGAACGTTCAATAAAGGGTGGTAGAAAATCTATAAAACTTAGTGAGTTTGTAGAAAATAGTTTTGAACTTGATTTTAATTACAAAATTAGACTAGATTATATTAAAATAATAAAAGATTATGAGAGTGAGTTTATGTAATTATGAATAAAAATTTATTAAACATATTAAAAAATATTTGCTCTGTTGTATTCTTTATAACTACTATACTTACTTTTTTGATTTCTATATTTTTACTTGTAGAATTTTACAAATTACCAGAAATATCAAAAGATAAACTTACAAGTAAATTAAGCA
Source organism: Gemella sp. zg-1178 (assembly GCF_018790995.1). Classification (NCBI taxonomy): domain Bacteria; kingdom Bacillati; phylum Bacillota; class Bacilli; order Caryophanales; family Gemellaceae; genus Gemella; species Gemella sp. zg-1178. The sequence goes on along the minus strand of NZ_JAHKEI010000008.1, from coordinate 11,909 downwards.
CAACTATTTATGATAGAGATAATAATGTTATAGCCATACTGGGAAATGAAAGAAGAGAATTTATTGAAGTAGAAAAAGTACCTGACACTTTAAAAGAAGCTGTTCTCTCTATCGAAGATACTAGATTTTATGAACACACTGGTATTGACCCAAAGAGAATAATCAAAGCCTTATTTGTTAATGCTATTTCTGGTGAAGCTCTTGAAGGTGGTAGTACAATAACCCAACAAGTTGTTAAACAATCTCTTTTAACATCAACAAAAAGTTACGAAAGAAAATTACAAGAAGCATTTTTATCTTTAGAACTAGAAAAAAAATATGATAAAAATGATATTTTAGAAATGTATTTAAACAAAATATTTTATTCGGATAATAGATATGGAATATTAACTGCCTCTAAATATTTTTATGGAAAAGAATTAGATGAATTAACAATACCACAAATTGCTTTACTGGCTGGTATTCCACAGCAACCTATTGCATATAATCCTTATGACAATCCTGAAGGAGCAAAATCAAGAAGAGATACAGTCTTATATGCTATGTACAGTAATAATAAATTATCTAAAGAAGACTATGAAAAATATATTGAAGTTCCGATAACAGATGGTCTTGTAGAAAAAACTAAATCAGAAAGAATGATACAGGGAATATCAAATCCTCAATATGCTGCCTACATAGATTTTGTTGTTAAAGAAATAAAAAATTTAAATTTATTTCCAGAAGACAAAGACCCATTTTCTTTGGGGTTAAATATTTATACAAACTTAGATAAAGATTTACAAAGTTCTGTACAAGGAATGCTAGATACAGAGAGTTCACCTATGATTAAATCAGCTGCTCAAGCAGCAATAACTGTCCTAGATACTAAAAGTGGATTGGTAGAAGCTATTGGTGGTGGGAAAAATTATACTTATGGAGATTTTAATTTCGCAACAGATTCAAAATTACAACCTGGTTCATCCATAAAACCAATATTAGATTATGCTCCTGGTATTGAATATTACGGTTGGGATTCTGCTACTATTTTTTCTGATACTGCCTATCTAATAGCAGGAACAAATCACTATGTTCAAAACTGGGATAGGCGTTATCATGGTAATGTTACTATGCGTAAATCAGTAGCTCAATCTTATAACATACCTGCAATAAGAGCATTTGAAGCACTAGGCTTTGAAAGAAGTAAATACTTTGCTAGCAAATTAGGAATTAATATTTTATCAAAATCTGTTACTACTGCCATAGGTGGAAGTAGCGAAACAGTTTCTCCTATACAAATGGCTGGAGCTTTTGCAGCTTTTGGAAATAAGGGGATGTATAATAAGCCGTCTGCTTTAATAAAAATATTAGATAAAGATGGAAATGAAATACAAGGTATAAAAGAAGAAGCTAAGAGAGCAATGAATGAATCAACAGCATTTATAATGACAGATATTTTAAAAGATGTTATATCAGGCGCTGGGACATCACCTGGCGGAAGAATTGTGGGATTTGATATGGCGGCAAAATCTGGTTCAAGTACCTTTGATGAAAATTTAGCTAATTCTTTAGGAATAGATGCTGTCAGATCTACTAAAGATAGCTGGATGGTCGGATATACAACCGAACATACTGTTGCAATTTGGCAAGGTCCAGATAATATAGACTCTAAAGAAAAAGCCTTAAATATAAATCAGGCAGAATCAACACAACTTATTTTTGCAAGAATTATGAAATTAGCTCATAAAGATAAAATTCCTGCAAAATTTAAAGTTCCTAGCAGTGTAAAACAAGAAAATAAAATTTACTTTGCAACAGACAGAAGCACCGAAACTGATAATATGTATGTGGGGACAAATTTAGATTCTGTTTATCAATACAAATTATCTGAAAAAGTTAGAACAGAAAGAAATAATTCATCTTTATTAGCAAATATAAAAAAAATATTGCCAACTGAAGAAGATGACAAAACAAAAAACTCAAATTCAACCTCTTCTGCTAACACCAAAAAAAATAATAATTAAATTAAAAAGTCTATTCAACATTTATAGTTGAGTAGACTTTTATTTTAATTAAATATTGTTATGTAAATAATTAAACTTATGGTATAATATCTATAATAAAATTGAAAGGTTATAAATATGAAAAAACACAATTACAAAAATTTAAAAAAATATCTTTCAAAAAAATATTTTATAGCTACATTATTAATAATATTTTCTTTATCTTTTGGTATAGTTTTAGGTTTTTTTGGAAACTTAGTAAAAAATCAACCTGTTTTGTCTTATAGTGAAATGAAAGAAAAATTAAATGATATAAGTATAAACAGTGATATATATTTTACAAATGGAGAAAAAGTAGCTACTATTAATTCTGAACTGATAAGAAAAACTATTCCCCTATCTGATATGGGAATTAATATTAAAAATGCTATTATTGCAAGTGAAGATGCAAATTTCTACAACAACATGGGAGTAGAGCCATTTGCTGTATTAAGAGCAACATATAATGAATTAACACATCGTTCTATATCTGGTGGCAGTACAATAACTCAGCAATTAATAAAAAATCAGCTTTTAGATAATTCACGCTCTTATGAAAGAAAAGCTAAAGAAATTTTAATGTCAATAAGGGCAAATAAATATTTTACTAAAGAAGAAATATTAGAAACCTATCTAAACATGGTGCCTTTTGGTAAAAATAAATTAGGGCAAAATATTAACGGTATAGAAACAGCATCTCTTGGAGTTTTCGGAATGCATTCTAAAGATTTAAACATAGCACAAGCTGCATATTTAGCAGGATTTGTTCAATCACCTTTTAGGTACACACCTTTTGATTCAAGCGGTAATTTAAGAAGTGATGAAGAATTAAACGCTGGATTCCAAAGACAAGTATATGTTTTAGATAGAATGCTAAGCGAAAAATTTATTACTAAAGATGAATATAATGAGGCTTTAAACTTTGACATTAAATCATCTTTTATTACCGATTTAAAAAATGAAACTGACAATTATCCTTACATCACAAATGAAGTTATTACAGAAGTAACAAAAATATTCGCAAAAAAAATGGCTGAAGAAGAAGGAAAACTAAATGAGTTTAAAAATAATAACGATTATCGAAATACAATATTAGAAAAAGCTAAAGTAAAATTTACTACAGGTGGTTATAAGGTTAAAACTACTATTGATAAAAATTTACACGATAAATTACAAGAAGCTCGTGACAATTATCCTAGTTTTATTACCCAGAATGGTCAAAACATTCAACTTGGAGCTACTGTAATAGAAAATAAATCAGGTAAAATATTGGCTTTTATTGGCGGTAGAGATTTTGATAACCAACAATTAAATCATGCTACTAGAACTTATAGATCACCAGGTTCAACAATTAAACCTTTACTTGTTTATGGACCAGCTATCGAAAAAGGTTATATAACTCCTAACTCTTTATTATTGGATAAAAAATTTGATTTGAATGGTTGGAAACCAGAAAATTATGCTAAAAGAGAATTTAATTTATTAACTGCAAGAAAGGCTCTTGCTCAATCACTTAACTTATCTACAATAAGGTTATATTCTGCTTTCGTTAACGAAAATCCAATGGACGAGTATTTGAAAAAAATGGATTTTGAGGGGCTTACTAAATCTGATGAAACAACTTTATCAGCTGCCATAGGTGGATTAGATTATGGTTTTACCGTAGCACAGAATACTAGTGCCTTCGCCGCACTTGCTAATTCAGGAGAATTTAATAAGGCATATATTATAGAAGAAATAGAAGACAATAGTGAAAATATTATTTATAAACATGAAAAAAATAGTGTCCAAGTATATTCTAAAGAAACAAGTTATCTAATAGTAAACATGTTACATGATGTTATTACTAATATAGGAATTGCTCCAGACATAGCGGCTAGATTAAAATTTAACTCTGACAACCTTTTTGTAAAAACAGGTACATCAGAATATAATCACGACTTATGGACTGTCGGAGGAACTACAAATATTACTTTTGGTTTATGGACTGGCTATGACCAACCACAAGAAATTGCTGGATTCACGCACGCACATAATCAGTGGTCATATTTTATGAACGTTATAAATGAATATAATCCAGAACTTGTTGATGCTGATAAAAAATTTGAACAACCTCATACAGTTAGGTATATAGGCATTAATCAAATAAATAATGACACTGGTTCAACTTTAGACTTAGTACCTAGTGGTTTTACAAAATTATCTGATGAGAAAATGTATAAAAAATTTGGGTCCCTTATTGATAAAAATACTCAAAAAACTATAAAAGAAATTAATGAGGAAAAAGAAGAAGAAGAAAAAGAAAATAAAAAGAAAGATAAAGAAAAAGAAGATAAAAATATAGAAACAAATACATCTTCTTATCAATCAAAAAACAATCATAATAATGGTGACAATGATGATACAGAAGAAGATGTTTAATTTTAAAAATTAAATTAAGAAAAGACTAATAATTAAATTATTAGTCTTTTTTGTTTTTGATAATATATTTTTTACTTAAAAATATATTTTCTCTAATAGCTATTAAAATATTTTCTAAAAATTTTAATTCAGAATAAACTGAAGTATAAAATACCGATCCTTTAAAAACTTTTTTATATTATAACTAAGCATTCTTTTATTATCAAAAACTTATTATTAATTTTTTACACTAGCATAATTAAATAATTTTTTCAATAATAAAAATTCCACAATATTTGTGGCATTTTAAGCATTATTATCATGTAATTTATTTATTTTATTTGCTATTTCAGCTATAACCTTATCTGCATTTGTTATATTTGCAGTATATATAAGTATAATATAGTCCCCTTTGGTTTTGTCATAAACTATTGCTGTATCGTTTGCTACTCCCTTAATCTGACCATATTTACTAGCTATCTCTTTATTTTTTACTCCCTCTTTTATCCACTCACTAGACTTAGATTTTTTCAGATACTCTATTACTTTTGGATATTTATCTTGATTTTTATATAAATATATCCATGCAGTTTCCATACTTGCTGGCGTTAATTTATTATTTTTTAACATTAGGTCTGGCATATTTATATTAAAGTTAGAGAAAAACTTTTTTAGAAGTTGTAAAGCATTAGCATCACTTCTTAGTATCATATTAGTTGCTGTATTATCAGAATATGTCAACATGTTCATTATAACATAATCTAGGTCATAACTTTCTTTTTTAGGATTATTAGTTATTTCTCCATTGCCTGCTTGTAAATAGCTAGATTTATAAGAAATTTGTTCATTCTCACTGATTTGACCTAGAGCAATTCTATTATAAACGTGCATTGCATAAACAACTTTTGTGGTGCTTGCCATTGAAAAATATTCATTTTCGTTATGAGCAAATCTGTAACCACTATTCAAGTCATTATATACTAAACCTATTTTGTTCTTTTTATTTTTATTTTCATATTGACTTATTATTTTTTTTATTTCAGAATTTAATTGTTCGATAGATAATTTATTTTCTTTTGTTTGAGTTTCATTTACTTGTAAAGGATTATCTTGTTGTTTGTTTTGATTACTTTCTTTACTTTCTGTATTTTCAACATTTTTAACTTCATTCAAAAATAGGTGTCCATAAACATTTCTTGAATAGAAAACAGAAAAAATAATTACTCCACTTATAAATATTTCAAAAATAATTTTTATATTTTTCTTAGCCTTACTTTTTCCTACTTTCATTATATAAATCATTTCCTTAATATAAATTTATTTTATTATATCATATTTTAACAAATTCTTCATCAAAGTTTTAAATTACTTTTTAATTACTTTTTTATTACATATAAAATCTATTATAAATTTTATAGTTTATATATTAGCATAAATTAAAAATTAATTTACTTTATACAAGTTTTTTATTATAATTAGTATACCATATTTATACAAAAATATATTGAGGTTTATATGACACATGCTAAAGCTATTTTTTTCGGAGAACATTCTGTTGTTTATGGCAAAAAAGGTATTACTATACCCCTGCCAGAAATGAAAGTTACTGCTGAATTAAATAAAAATAATCACATTCAAAAAAGAGATAAAATACTAACCTACATTGCTAAAAAATGTAATGTTGCAGACACTACGCAAATAATAATTAAAAGTTCAATTCCTGTTGGTCGTGGACTTGGTTCTTCTGCTGCTTTATCTGTTGCTATTGCAAGAGCAAATAAGTGCCCTAATATAAAAGAAATTGCTGATGATTGCGAAAAATTTATCCATGGCAACCCCAGTGGTATAGATGTAAACCAAGTTTTAAGCGAAAAACCTTTAATTTTTTCAAAAAAAGATGGAGCTAAGCCTTTAAATTTTAATCTTAATGCTTTTTTACTTGTCATAGATACAGGCCTTATTGGAATTACTAAAGACGCAGTAAAAAGAGTAAAAGAAAATTATGAATTTAATAAAATTTATATTGAAGAATTAGGTGAAATTACAGAAAAAGTTTTGCCCTATTTATTAAAAAAAGATTTAAGAAAAATAGGATTTTTTATGGATAAGGCTCACGAACTTTTAAGAAAAATTGGTGTTAGTCATGAAAAAAATGATGATGTTGTAAAAATTTGTAAAAATAGCGGTGCTATCGGTGCTAAAATTACTGGTGGCGGTGATGGTGGTTGCTGTATAGCCCTAAGCGAAAATTTTGAAAAAGCAAAAATTATACAAGATAAACTGAAAGAAAGAGGATATTTATCATGGATAGTTTCAGTATAGGATATGCTAATATTGCCTTGGTTAAATACTGGGGAAAAAAATCAAAAAATCCAGTCTTACCCTATAATCCAAACATTTCATTGAGATTAGACAATCTATATTCAAAAACAAAAATAGAAGCTAGCCTATCAGGTGAAGATGAATTTTATATTAATGATGAAAAACAATCAGCCGAAGAAGTTACAAAAATAATTTCTTTTATAAATGAGTTTGTTCCTAAAAACAGAAAAAAAATTAAAATAATAAGTTTTAATACTGTGCCAACTGCTGCTGGTTTGTCATCAAGTTCAAGTGGCACTATGGCTTTAGTCCTAGCTTGTAACGATTATTTCAAACTCGGCAAAACTATTCAAGAAATGGTAGCAATAGCAAAAGAAGGGTCAGGATCTTCTTGCCGTAGCTTTTATAAAATGGCTAGTTGGTTAGAAGACGGTAGCGTAGAAGAAATTAAATGTGATTTAAAATTAGCTATGTTAGTATTGGTAGTAGATGAAAATAGAAAAAAAATATCCAGCAGAAATGCTATGGAACTTTGTGTGAAAACTTCAACAAATTTTTCTGACTGGTTAGCAAAAGCAAAAAAAGATTTTGTTTTGTTAAAAAAAGCAATTGCAGAAAATAATTTTACAAAAATAGGTCAAATAACAGAAAGTAATGCCCTAGCTATGCACTCTACTACAAAATATGCTACCCCCCCCTTTACTTTCCTAACCGAAGATAGTTACAAGGCTATGGAAATAGTAAAATCACTTAGAAATAAAGGGCTAGAAATTTATTTTACAATGGATGCTGGTCCTAATGTGAAAGTCCTTTATCTAAAAGAAAATCACGACATCATATATAAGGAAATAAAAAAATTATGGACGAAAAAAATAATCAAATGTATGGCATAGGATATGGAAAATTATATCTTTGTGGAGAATATGCCATATTAGAAGATTACTCAAAAGCAATTATAACAAGTGTGCCAAAACAAATATTTGCTTTTATTAGCAAGGCTGAAAAAACAACAATTTATGATAATATGCACAATACAGAAATTTGTATGAATGATAAGCATAAAAATTTTACAAATATTCAAAAGTTGATAAGATTTATCAGAGAATATACCGGTATTCATACAGATTTTTTCTTAACTATTCATAATGAACTTATTACAGAAAATAAAAAATATGGTTTAGGTTCATCAGGAGCAGTCTTAGTAGCAATTACAAAAGCAATCTTAAAATTTTATAATATTCCTTTTGATAATATGAAAATCTTTAAAATCGTTGTTACTTTTAGCCTACTAAACGGTATAAAAGGTTCTATGGGAGATGTAGCTTCTTCTTGTAATGAAGGAGTAATCTATTATCAAAAATTTAATCAAGAAAAATTAAATAACTACATAAAAAATAAGAGTCCAAAAGAAATAATTGACTACTTAGAGTGGCAAGGTCTTGTAATAGAATTAATAAATGTTAAAGCGCCTGTTGAAATGATAGCAAAATGGACTGGCGAAGTAATAGATACAAAAATTCATGTAAAAAATTGGGCTACAACTAAAAAAGAAATGAATTTAAAAACTAATCACCTTAGAACTAAAGTAAAACGTATGTTAGAAAAAAGAAAATATAAAAAATTTATTGACCGTTCTAATCAACTTACTTTAAGATTAAAATTATTTTTACAACAAAATAATCCTGAACTCATAATACCTATTATAAAAGATATTAGAAAAAATCTTTTATACCTAGAACAAATATCAAATATTCCCATGGAAACTATTGCCATGAAAAAATATATTATGAAATTCCCATGTGGTAAACAAAGCGGTTCTGGTTGTGGCGATATGGTACTAGGATTTAGAACAGCTACTACCAATAAATTTACAATTAACCTAGACTTAGAAAAACTATAAAGGAGCAAGCGTGAGAAAAAAAGACCATATTAAAATTGCACTTAGCGAAAAAACAAACAAAACAAGTTTAGATAAATATAGAATAGAATACAATAGCGTTCCAAAATTTGGAATTGAGGACTTAGATACTTCAACCATTATTTGTGGCAAAAAATGGCAATGGCCTTTTTTTATAAATGCTATTACTGCTGGTGGAGAATACTGTAATAAAATTAATAAAGACCTAGAAGAAATTTGTGAAAAATGTAATATAGAATTTTTTGCAGGTTCTTACTCTCCAGCCCTAAAAAATGAAGATGATAAAAAATCTTATCCGAAAAATCGTTCTGTAAATTTAGGTTTGGATAAAAATGCAGAAACAATTCTAATTGCTATTCAAGAAACAAGGGCTAAATACTTACAAGTTCACACTAATCCCCTACAAGAAATGATAATGCCAGAGGGTGATAGAAATTTTGAAAATTGGTACTCTACCCTTGAATTAGTCAGTAAAAAATCTCCTATTCCGATAATTTTAAAAGAAACAGGATTTGGAATGAACGAAAACACTATTAAAATGGCAATCAATTTAGGAATAAATGCTATTGATATTAGTGGTAAAGATGGCACCAACTTTGCTCGTATAGAAAATAAACGAACTTCTTTCCCCTCTTTATATTTAGAAGAAATAGGCTACACTACTGCTAAATCCTTAGAAATAGCAAAAATTTATAAAAATGAAATTGATATTATAGCTAGTGGTGGAATTAGAAATCCTTTAGACGTAATTAAATGTCTAGCACTCGGAGCAAAAGCTGTGGGTATATCTCGAACTTTTTTAGATATTTTATTAAATGAAGGAAAAGAAATTTTAATTGAAGAAATTAAAAAATGGCAAAGAGAAATTAAATATTTGATGATACTAACAAATTCAAAAAATTTAGAAGAATTATATGGAAAAATAAGTTTTATTGAATATATTTAGGTTAAATTAATATAATAAAAATCTATATAGCTCCAGATTTTAAAGTTAAAAGAGTGGTTAAAATTATAGATATTAAAAAGGAGAATGCTTAATATGAATATAATAAGTTTATTTTCAGGTGCGGGTGGATTAGATTTAGGTTTTAAAAAAGCTGGATTTAAAATAGTAGTAGCAAACGAATATGATAAAACTATTTGGAAAACATATGAAAAAAATCATAATACAGCACTTATAAAAGGCGATATATGTAATATACCATCAAGTATGTTCCCTGAATGCGATGGTATTATAGGAGGTCCTCCTTGTCAATCTTGGAGTGAAGCAGGTTCTTTAAAGGGAATTGATGACCCTAGAGGTCAGTTGTTTTATGAATATATACGAGTATTAAAAGATAAACAACCAAAATTTTTTCTTGCTGAAAATGTAAAGGGAATGATGGCCAAAAGACACAATATAGCAGTTAAAAATATTGTTTCTCAATTTGAAAAAGCTGGTTATGACGTTTTTATTCATTTATTAAACGCAAGCGATTATGGTGTTCCTCAAGATAGAAAAAGAGTATTTTATGTTGGATTTAGAAAAGATTTAAATATTAAATTTAATGAACCACCAAAATCATATAATTTTAAATTAACATTTAAAGATGCAATTTTTGATTTGAAAGATAGTGCAATACCAGCTTTAGAAAAAAATAAAACTAATGAAGAAAAATGTAAAATTTCTAATCATGAGTATTTTATTGGAGACTACTCACCTATTTTTATGAGTAGAAATAGAGTAAGAACATGGGAACAACAAGCATTTACTGTACAAGCATCTGGTAGACAATGTCAGTTGCATCCACAAGCTCCTGTAATGCCTAAAATAGAAAAAAATAAACATGTATTCAAAAATGGTAAAGAATATTTGTACAGAAGATTATCGGTAAGAGAATGTGCGAGAATTCAAGGTTTCCCAGATAATTTTAAATTTTATTATACAAATTTAAATGACGGATATAAAATGATTGGCAATGCTGTTCCTGTAAATCTTGCATACGAAATGGCAAAAGCAATTATTTCAGCAATAAAGAATAATTAAATATAAATTTTTAATTGGAGGAGTTTATGAGTAAAAAAAGTAATAATCAAGGTAGAGCTTATGAATTTTCATATTTAATAACTTTATATAAAGAAATTTCTAAAATCAGACCTGTAATTATAAATAAAAACAGTAGTTATTTTTCTGCTGAAAAAGCATGGAATACATTAACGGATGATAATAAAAATTTATATAAAGTTAGTGCTTTAGCTGGAATTAACACTATTTTCGACCTTGAACCATTAATTTTAGACGATAGTAATGATGAATTAGAGATAGAAATTCAAGCAGATGATAAAGGGAAATTAGGAGATGTTAGAGATATTTTAATTATAAGACAAGGTATTGAATGGGAAATTGGTCTTAGTATAAAACATAATCATTTTGCTGTAAAACATAGCAGACTATCAAAAAAATTAGATTTTGGTGAAAAATGGTATGGTAAAAATTGCTCAGAACTATATTGGAGAGATATTAAACCTATTTTTGAATATCTCGATAACGAAAAGAAAAAATCTTCAAAATGGAGTGATTTACCTAACAAAGAAGATGATGTATATGTACCTTTGCTAAAAGCATTTAAAAAAGAGTTGGAAAGACAAAATACTTTGAATAAAAAAGAAATTCCAAAGTTAATAGTTGAATATTTACTAGGTAAGTTTGATTTTTATAAAATTATTGGAATTGATAATAAAAAAATAACTCAAATACAAAGTTATAATTTAAGAGGAACATTAAATAAACCAGGCAATGAAAGAAAGAAAAATATTGAAATACCAATATCAATATTACCTACAAGAATTGTAAGTTTAGATTTTAAACCTAATAGTAAAAACACTTTAGAACTATACCTTGATGCTGGATGGCAATTTAGTTTTAGAATACACAACGCTTCAACTAAAGTTGAGCCTAGTTTGAAATTTGATATACAAATTATAGGTATGCCCACAACTATTATTCCAATAGATTGCAAATGGAAACAATAAAAATACTCAATATTTAAAAAAATATAAATATTATATAATGTCATATAAAAAAAAGACAGCCTAAACTAAGGTGACCCCATAAAGTTGTACCTAATACCAGAGTAAGCTCTAATGCTAAGTCTGGTATTTCTTTATATCTTTCCTCCCCTAAAGGTAGGAAATTTTTATGCTGTATTCTTCTTTCTATATTCTACTGGTGATAAGTATCCTAATTTTTCTTTTATCCTTTCGTCGTT
>NZ_JAHKEI010000007.1:0-83861 GCF_018790995.1 Gemella sp. zg-1178 | reverse complement strand
TCTTAGGTCTGGGTTGTTGTTTATTGCTTCATTGACTTCGTTTTGTTTTTCTGCCAGGGCTTTTATTGCATTTACTTTGTCTGTTCCTGTTGTTTTTGCTGTGTTTAAGTCTGCATCTGTTGTTGCATCCCCTGCTGCTCTTATTGCTGCATTTGTTGCATCTTGTACTTTTTGTTTGGCTGTATCTTTGTCTTGTTGACTTAGGGCAGCTTTGCCGTCTATTTCAGTGTCTGCATCTGTTTGGGCTTGTCCTAGTTCTTGTACTGCTGTGTCTTTTTTAGCTGAGTTTGTTGGAACGCCTTCTATAACTCTTGTTCCATCTCTTTGAGCATCTAATACAGCTTGGTCTGTAGTTGCAGCGTCGATATTGGCTTTTGCCTCTCTTGCCAGTCTTTCTACTTCTGCTTTTGTCGCTGCTTTTTCTTCAGCTGTTTGGTTGTTTCCTGGACCGTCTATATCTCCTAGTTTGGCAGTTTTTCTTTGATCTATTGCATTTTTAGCATCTGTTTTTGCTCTTGATTCTGTTGAGACGTTGTTTATGTTTGTTTCACCTTGTTGTCCTGCTTGTTTAGCTGCACCTTCAGTGTTTGTATGTGTATTATCTATTGCATCTATTGCATCTATTGCATCTTGTTTAGCTTGTCTTACGTCTCTTATTGCATCTTGTTTTTCGCTTTCTGTCATTTTTGAGTTTGTTATTGCTTGTTCTTTGTTTGCTGCTGTTTTTTCTACACGTTTTTTAGCTAATTCTTTTGCTTTTTTCAGTACAATATCTTCTATTCCTGCATCTTTTACATCTGGTATATTATTTTTGTCTGTTTGAGCTTTTATGCTATTTACTACTCTTGCTGCTTCTGCTTTTACTGCATTTAGGACTTCTGCTTTTTCAGCAGTATTTAAGAGATCATCACCGTCTATATCTGCTTGTGCTGCTTCTACTGCTGCCTCTACTGCATCTATTGCATCTGCTTTTGTTTTGGCTAGGTCTATTCCTGTTAAGCCGCTTGCTTTGGCTGTGTTTATTCCGTTGTTGTCTGTTGCAGCGTTGATGTCTCTTATTGCATCAGTTGCTGCTTGGTCTACTTCGTCTTTGGCTGCTTGCTGCTGTTCTGGGCTTAGGTGGTTATTTTGCTCAATTGCTGCTTTGGCGTTTGATCTGGCTAGTTCTACTTCTTCTATTGCGGCTGCTTTTGATGGTGAGTTTGTGCTACTTACACCAGCTATGTTGTTTTCTCCTGTTGTTTGGGCTTGTGGTATTTGGTTTACGTCAGTTATTCCATCTATTGCACTGCTTGCCTCAGTTTTTAGCCTTTCTGCCTCTGCTACTGCAACTCGTTTTTCTGAAGTTGTTAGGTTTGAGTTTGGTCCGTTTATTTCAGCTGTTTTTTCAGCTAGTTTGTTGTCCAGGTGTTTTTTAGCTACTTCTTTTGCTTTTTTCAGCCCAACGTCTTCTAATCCTGCTGTTTTAAAGCTTGTTACATCTACTACATAGTCACGTGTAGGATCAGCATCATTATATGTTACTCCGTTTACTGACGCTATTACTTTGTCTGCTTCTTTTTTTACTTCTGCTTTTGCTAATCGTTTTTGCTCGGGAGTTAGCCCTGCTTCATTGTCTATTAGAGCATTTTCTGCTTCTACTCTTGCTAAGATTCCATCTATTGCTTCTGCTTTTGCTTTGGCTAGCTCTACTTTTTTTGTTCCTTTTTGTATTGCATTGTCTACTTGGTTGTTTGTTGTTGCGTCATTTGCAGCTGCTATTGCATCAGCTACTGCTCGGTCTACTTCTTGTTTGGCCGCTCTTGTTTGCTCTGGGCTTAGGTGTCCGTATCCACCTATTGCAGTGTATGCATCTGTTTTGGCTTGATTTAGGTCTGCTGATGCTTGCATCTTTTTAGGTGATCTTGTTGAGACAGCGTTTATGGCTTGAGTTCCTGTTTCTTTGGCAATTTCTACATCTTGATCTTCTCTTGCAGAGGTAATATTGGATTTTGCTTGACTTGCTAGATCGTCTACTTCTGCTAGTTTTTCTCTTCTTTCATCTTCTGTTAGGTTGTCGCCTGGGTCTTGCTTGTTTTCTATTACTGTTTTTCTTTCTCTTGCGACTCTATCTATTTCATCTCTTGCAGCAATTTTTACTTTAGAATCCCCTACTATCGCTCTTATTGCTTCTTTTCCTGCTTGTTCAGCAGCATCCACACCTCTTACTGAAGATGCTCTATCTATATTCCTTTTTGCTTCTTGTAGTTTTGTATCCACCTCATTTTGTTTGGAAGTTTTCTCTTGAGATGTTAGGGTTCTATTGTCTTGTATCTCCCTTTTTGTATCTTCTGCTATCTTATCTAATCTTGTCTTGGCTGCTTCTTTGGCTAATCTATTTACTGTTACATCAACAACAGTTGTTGCACCAGTAAGTGTTTTGACTTCTAATTTTATTTTCAGCCCTCTTTCGTCTGGTAGGTCTTTAATCGAAGAAGGTGAAATATTTAATTTTCTACCATTTCTTTTTACTTCTTCTATTCCGCTACCCAGAGCCTGAATTGGTATATCATCAGCTTCACTTCCATCTTCTTTGTATCCAGAGTAAGCTGGCACAAGAAGATCTTTTAAGACTTGTGATAAACCGAAAGGAGAATTTCCCTCATTATATTCAAATTTAGTACCTTTATTTAGTTTTGCCGTTGCTACGGTAATAGTTTCTTCAGCATTTTCATTAGCATTTTGACCCTTACCAGTTATCCTAAGTGTGAAATCTTTTGTTTGTACTGCACGACCAGTATTAGTATCTGCTAGTTCGGAAACTATCGAACCAGCTTTTAAAGTAAGTTTTTTTCTAGTCTTATCATATCCAAATTTTAGTCTAACTCCCGAAGTTCCACTCTGATTGACATCTTGTCCTGTAGCTGGGTCAAGAACTAATACCCGATCTACATCCCCATCAAAATCTGCTATATCTATATCTTCTTTTGTCGGTTCTTTTTCCCAAAAGATTAACTTATTATTATTATTACTTAAATGGATAGCTAGGGGTTCTTTTTTGGCTGGGGGTGCTGGGGGTTTTTCTACCCCTTCTTTTAGGTAGGCTATACCGTATCTATCCTGGTCGCCTTCGTAAGTCTTATATCCTGCAAGAAAGTCCAACTCATCAAGGCTGTCTATGGGATTTTTTAGGTCAGCTGTATAAGTTAGTTGGTATTCATAGTTGTTAGCTTCTGTTTCAAAGGATACTATTGCCCTAGTCTTATCTTTTATCCTATCTGCTTTCTCTTGCACCGATTTATATCCACCACTTTGTAATAAACCATCTAGCACATTTACATATCTATCATTAAAGCGGCCTGTAAATCTACCTGCCCCGACTTGTCCTTTTTCCACGTAGGATTTACCAGTTGGGTAGCCGTCTGTTCTTTCAGCATGCAATAGGTGGCTTTTATCCGTATCAGATACCCAGTCTTTTAAAGATGTATAGCTTCCCGTACCACCTGCAGTAGCGGCTAAAGATGAAGATCCCTCTCTATAACCGAAATAGCCTACGCTAGTAACATTAGTTACTAGTTCTGGTACTGTTAGGTAGTAGGTTGCAGCATTACCCAGCCTGGTTCTTACATGACCAGAATTATAGGTTGCCGTAACAACTATTTTACTTTTATCACTATTATTTCTCCCCCCAAATTTATATTCTAGTTTTATGTCATTTCTTGCATCATTTTCATTGGCGAAGTTGGACCAGATTCCGTCTTTGTTTATGTCTTTGTTGGGTACGGATATAAGTCCCGTTTGGTTGGCTTGTCTGTTGCTTTGAGCAGCCCTTCTAGTCCTTCTTAGGGGCTTGCTTGCCTTTTTGTATTCCTGGTAGGCTTCAGATTCTTGCAGGGCTTTTTTTTGCTCGTCTGATAGGCTGTCTACCACTTCTTGGCTAGGTTTTAGGTCTTCGAAGTCTTTAAATGTCAGCTTTTTTAAGTCTTCAGGCGCCATGTTTTTGAAGTCTTCAATGGTAATGTGCCTCTCTTTTTCTTCTGCTTTTTCCTCTGTTTTTTCTTCTGTCGCTTCTCTATCTTCAGCTTTTTTATTTTCAGAGCCTAAATTGGCTGGGCTTTTTTGTCCAGCTGGCTTCAGACTCTCCCCCTTTTCTAAGTCCTGGTCTCCTGTCTTGGCTTCTGCCCCACTTGGCTGGGCGCTTGCTTTTTCCTTATCTTCTTGTTTGTCCTCTTTCTTATCCTCTTTAGCTCTTGTCTTACCTGCTTTTGGGCTTGTTGGATTTTCTAAACCACTTGCTTCTGCTAGGGGTTGGACACTTGTCAGGGTATCTGGATTTTCCTTTTCACTGGCAAAAACTTGTGGCGTAACTAAAAGGAAAGAACCAAGGAAAATTGAACCTACTCCTATCTTGAATTTACGTATTGAAAACCTGTCTTTTTTCTTGTGATACATATTTTTTCTCCTTGTAATATTTTAATTTGTTCTAAAAACTAGGATTTTTAGAACGCTTATGTTATTATCTATATATACTTTGTTTTCCAAAATAAAGATAATAAAATAAGGTTTTTTACCTTTAATTCATACAAAATTAAATTATATATATCCGTTCTAAAAATCCTAGTTTTTAGAACGTTTTTTTGTTTTTTCGAAAAACTGCGATTTATATAATCTGCTATGAAAATTTATTTTAAGTCCTAGATTTTAATTTTATAATCTGTCTTCTAAGTCTTTTTTCAATTCCTCAAAGCCTGGTTTGCCTAAGAGGGCAAACATGTTTTTCTTGTAGGCTTCGACTCCTGGCTGGTCGAAGGGGTTTAAGCCCTGCATGTAGCCAGAGATTGCAACAGCCACTTCAAAGAAGTAGACTAGATAGCCGAATGTAAATTCTGTCATGTCTGGTAATTCTATTACAAAATTCGGCACACCTCCGTCGGTGTGGGCTAGCAGGGTCGCCTCAAAGGCTTTTGTATTTACAAGGTCCATGGTCTTGCCTGCCAGGTAGTTAAGGCCGTCTAAGTCCTCTTTTTCAGCTTTTAGGGTGAAATCAAGTCTGGGAGCTTTTACCTTTAAAACCGTTTCTAGTAAAATACGTTTCCCCTCTTGGATGTACTGACCCATGGAGTGGAGGTCTGTTGAAAAACAAAGGCTTGCTGGATAGAGGGCCTTGCCGTCTTTCCCCTCCGACTCACCGTAGAGTTGTTTCCACCATTCATTAAAATAGACCATGGACGGCTCGTAGGTAACCAGGGATTCTATTAGTTTGCCCTTTTGCTGTAAAATATTTCTCATGACTGCATATTGATAGGCAATATTTTTTGCCAAGTCGGGATTTGCAAGTTCTTCTTGGGCGAGTTTGGCCCCAGCCATCATCTTGTCGATATCTAGTCCACTAACTGCTATTGGCAATAAGCCTACTGCTGTTAGGACGGTAAAACGTCCGCCCACATCATCAGGCACGACAAAGGTTTCATAGCCCTCCTTGTCTGCCAAAGTTTTTAAGGCTCCTCGACTTTTGTCCGTGGTTGCATATATTCTACCCCTTGCTTCTTCTTTGCCGTATTTTTCTTCTAGTAGTTCTTTAAAGAGCCTAAAGGCTATTGCTGGTTCTGTTGTTGTACCAGATTTAGAAATAACATTAAGAGAAAAATCTTTTCCCGTTGTTTTTAGGTAGGTAAGTAATTCTTGGGTGTAGGTAGAAGAAATTGTATGGCCTGCAAAAAATATTTGGGGATTTTTTCTTTCCTTGGCATAAAAATTATAAAAACTGTCATTTAGCATTTCTATTGCTGCTCTTGCTCCGAGATAAGAACCACCAATACCGATTACCACGAGGACGTCAGAATCCCTTATAATTTTTTGACTAGCCTTTTTTATTCTTGTAAATTCATCCTTGTCGTAATTTGTTGGTAAATCAAGCCAGCCTAGATAGTCATTTCCTGGGCCGCTTTTATTGTGTAGTTGTGCGTGGGCTACTTTTACATAGTCCATCATGTTTTTTACTTCTTCTTGGGTAAAAAAGTTGCGTGCTTTTGAATAATCAAATTTCAAATACATATAATCCTCCTAGCTTGTTATATTTATCGTCATTTTGTAAGTTATAAATCTAATTTTTAGTAATATTATATTACTCTTTCGAAAGGGTCTAAACTAATTCCTTTTTCCAAAACTTCCCTGGCATAAATTTTAGCTCCGAATAATGAATGGTCCCTAAAATTTCCACATTCTTTGACCGTGGTTGCTGGAAGAGTTTCTGTTTTTTCTACAATTTCTAAAACCTTTACCAGGGCATCTCTTACTTCTTGGATAGTCGGCCTGCCCCATGTTATCATGTAAAAGCCCGTACGGCAGCCCATTGGAGATATGTCTATTACCCCCTCCAAATAATCACGCATATTTATTGCCAGTAGATGCTCTAGGCTGTGCAAGGCCGCTGTGGGCAGGCTGGCCCTATTGGGTTGTAAAAATCTCAAATCAAATTTACTTATGCTTACGCCCCTGGCGTGTTGTTCTAGGCCTGCACGCCTTACATAGGGAGCCTTTACTTTATTGTGGTCTAAGTCAAAACTTTCTACCTTTGCCATTTTTCACCTGTAAAATTATATTTTTATAATTTAATAATTTATTTTACAATAAATATTTATTATATACAAATAATTTATTTTACAATAAATATTTATTATATACAAATAATTTATCTTATTAATAATTCTTAAATTTTTATGTGGTATAGTGGATAGATTTATTTTTAAAAGAGTATGCAGTAAATAGAGAACCTAAATATTTTAGCAAAAATATTAATTTTATAAATTATTAGTTTCAAAGTAGTGAATAAACTTATTTTTCTAGTTCTGCTAATTTTTCTCTTAGATAAAGGACTAAATCATCTTTTAATTCACTTTGCAGGGCAAAATCAATGGTAGTTTTTACAAAACCGTCAGTTTCGCCCACGTCATAACGTCTGCCCTCGAAGTCGTAGGCGAAGACTTTTTCTTCTTTATTTAGCATTTGAATAGCGTCTGTGAGTTGAATTTCCCCTCCAGCTCCCACCTGTCTTTTTTCTAAGTGTTTAAAGATGCCGGGGGTTAGTAAATATCTGCCCAGGATTGCTAGATTTGAGGGGGCAGTACCCGCCGCTGGTTTTTCTACGAAGCTATTAACTTCATAGAGTCTATCTCGCCCCCCTGCTGGGTCGATAATTCCGTAGCGGTGGGTTGCGTCATCGGCTACTCTTTGCACGCCCACAATAGAAGTTCCCGTTTTTTCATGTTGTTCAATTAACTGTTTTGTTGCCGTAAGACCGTCATTAACTACTATGTCATCACCTAAAAGAACAGCAAAGGCTTCATCGCCAATAAAACTTTTGGCAGTTAAAATTGCATCGCCTAGACCTGCCATTTCTTTTTGGCGTACGTAATAAATATTAGCCAGATTAGAGGCCTGCCTAACTTTTTCTAGTAAGTCTAACTTGCCTTTTTGTTCTAATTCTGCTTCGAGTTCATAATTTTTATCAAAGTGGTCTTCTATGGCACGTTTGGGTTTGCCAGTTATTATAATTATGTCTTCTATTCCAGCGGCCACGGCTTCTTCAACTATGTATTGAATGGTGGGCTTATTAATAATGGGTAACATTTCTTTGGGTAGGGCCTTGGTTGCTGGTAAAAATCTTGTTCCATAGCCTGCGGCTGGTATAATTGCTTTTTTTACTTTTTTCATTTCATCACCTTTACATTTTAATATTAAACTTTTAGTTTCAGTAAAATTATAACATTTTTTTACTTATTTTAAAATAGATTTTCTTGCTTTTTCTAATAAGTGAGGATTTTATTTGATTTTTTAAAAATTATTAGCCAGTAAAAATCTTAAAAATAAGAGGTTAAAAAAGACACCTCAAATATTTGAGGTGTATTTTTTATTGATCTAGCCTGGCCAGGGTTAATTTAGTTTGATATTCCTTACCCTGACGGTAGTAGGTAATATTTATTGTTTCCCCTATTTTTGTTTTTTCGAATAAGTATTTTCTAAGGTCGGCTATGCTTTCTATATTGGTGTCATTAATTTTGGTAATTATGTCATAGTCTTTCAAGTTTGATTTTTCAGCCGCACTTCCAGCTTCGACACTTTTTATTACCACGCCTTTTTTGCTGGTGTCATAATTTAATTTTTCTTCGGCTAAATTTTTATTTATTGTTGACAAGGATGCTAACTGTACTCCCAGGGCTGGTCTTGAAACCTTACCATTTTTTTCTAGTTGTTCAGCTATTATTTTCACTTCATTTGCTGGAATTACAAAACCAATACCCTCGGCACTAATTCCCTCTCTTACATTAGAAATTTTCAGTTCATTTATTCCTATTAATTCTCCCGAACTATTGATTAGGGCTCCACCACTATTGCCTGGATTTATGGCGGCGTCAGTTTGAATAACCGTTTGATACCAGTCGTAAGAGCCGTCATTGTTTATGTCAATGGGTATTTGTCTTTCCTTGGATGAAACTATGCCTCGAGTAACCGAATTAGATAGGGACAGGCCTAGGGGAGAACCAATGGCTAGGGCTGTTTGGCCGACTGCCACCTCATCACTATTTGAAAAGGCCATTATGACCTTAACATTTTCGGCACTAATTTTTAAAACTGTTAGGTCTGTCCAAATATCGCTACCTAGTATTTCAGCACCGACGCTTGTCCCATCACTTAGTACCACATCCACCTTTTCTGCTCCATTTATTACGTGATGATTGGTTACCACATAGGCATAAGCACCATCTTTTTTATAAATTACTCCACTACCATTGGCTATGGCCTGCAAGTCTCCTTTTTTGGCCTTATCTCCAATAATATTAGACAGGCCGGAAAGATTTTTTGGGCTGGCATAACTAACTACTGACACAACGGCGTCCTTAGACTTGGAAACGGCATTAATATTTGTTGTTTCGCTAGCTTCTTCTTGGGCTGACGGTGCAACTTTGGAAATTTGGACTATTTTAGCCCCCTGCATAAAGCCTTGGACTCCAAAAACACTTAATCCTCCCAGGGCAAAAACTGTTGCAAACATTAGGGCGTATTTTAAATTTACATTATTTTTATTTTTTACTGCTTCATTAAAATTAGCCTGATTATTTGCAGAGTCTTTAGAAATATTATTTTCTATATTTTCTTTAGAAGAATAAGCTTCAAAATTTCCCTTATTGCTTTCTTTGCCATGGTTAGTAGCTTCAAAATTTCCCTTGTTATTTTCTTTGCCATGATTAGTAGCTTCAAAATTTTCCTTATTGTTTGCTTTGCTATGATTAGTAGCTTCAAAATTGTCAGCTGGTCTAGCAGAATTATTATTTAGTTCTTCATTTTCCGTATTTTTATTATCGTTCATAAAAGTTACCTCCTGTATGTTTTTATTCTAGCATGCTTAATTAAAAGAAAACTTAAATTTTAATTTATATTGTTTTTAAGTTTTCTAAATGTTATAATTAAAAAAATTATGGGCTGTTATGATTAAAAAATTATTTTATTTTTTACTGTCTACTAAAATTATTTTTATATACTTTGACGAGCAACTTAGAGCTTGATAAAAGATGAAATATTATCAACATGCCAGTATTATTTTTAGTATTTTTACTTTGGCTTTTGGCTTGCTAGCTATTTTTGTAAAGGATATTTTAAAAAGTAATCAAAATGAAAAAATGGAATTTCCCTAGCTCTAATATTAAGTGCCATAGTTTTTTTCTACTATAAGCCCTTTCCAAAACCTGATAATTTTTATGTGGAGGTATACAGACCTGTATTCTTTATACTTAGCCTAATAATTTTTATTTCATTTTTAATTTTTGCAAGAAATACAGCTTTTTTGCAAGTGGAATTTTAATTCGAGTACCCAGTAATAAATAGTTTTTTCTTAATGTCTTAAGAAATGTTGAATTTTTATACAGTTTCCTTGATTGACCCAGCCAGTATTTTATTTTACTAATACTTTACTTTGCCTATAAGCAAGTAAAAAATAAAAATCCAAAGCCTTAACTTTGGATTTTTATTTTATAGTTCTAAAATCCTATTTGAAGAAGATGAGAACTATAGCAAGTTTAATTTCTTAGTTTGACGGATTATTTCTTATAGGAGTTGGTTTTAGGGCTTTTGTGAAATTCTAATATCTTGGACAAACTAAATCTTTTTGGCTTAGCCGTCAAGTCTTTTTTTCAAGACTTAGTATAAGTTTTACCTGCATAGGTAAATTTAATATTTTAGTCCTTATTTTTTCTTTTTAGGTGCATGGATACACATATCTATACAGTCAGCCATTGCTTCGTATAGCGCTTCTGAATATGTCGGATGTCCGTGTATGACGTCCATAACATCATCGACAGTCATTTCTGTTTGGATTAGTGTAGAACCTTCATTGATTAATTCAGCGGCGACTGGACCTGCAATATGAATACCTAAAATTTCTCTGTATTTTGTATCCATAATTACCTTAACAAAGCCTTCACCTTGATTAGATGCTAGGGAACGACCATTCGCTCCAAAGTTGAAACGTCCAACCTTAATGTCGTATTTTTGACGAGCTTGGTCTTCTGTTAAACCTACCATGGCGATTTCTGGGTGGGTGTAGATTGCCGCCGGTGTAGATTTTAGGTCAATTTTTTTACGGTGTCCCATTGCATTTTCAGCTGCAACTTCTCCCATTTTGAAGGCTGAGTGAGCAAGCATCTTAGTTCCGTTAATATCACCTGGAGCATAGATACCCTCTACTGATGTTTCCATGTATTCATTAACCTTAACTCTGCCACGTTCCATTTCAAATTTATCAGCTAGTTGGCCTAAACATTCATTGTCAGGAAGACGTCCTATTGAAAGTAATACTCTATCAGCCACTATATCTGCCTTACCTTCAAGCTTAACTGTTAAATCAGGACCATTATCTTTAATTTCTAATAATTTAGAAGATGTAAGGATTTCTATGCCTTGTTTTTTAAATTGTTTTTCTAATACTGCCGATGCATCTTTGTCCATATTAGCAATTAGTCTGTCGGCCATTTCTACTATTGTAACTTTTGTTCCGAATGTAGCAAATGCTTGCCCTAATTCTGAACCGATAACTCCACCACCGATTACTACCATTCTTGATGGTAATTCTGTAATGTCTAAAATTTCATCACTTGTTAAAACTTTTTCATTGTCCATACCTGGAATATTAATACGAGAAACCTTAGAACCACCAGCTAGAATTACTTTATCAGCGTCGATAGTTTCTGTATCATTTACAAGAACTTTTTTATCAGCAGTTAATCGTCCTACTCCGTTGAATACTTTAACTCCGTATGATTTAAGAAGACCTGCAACTCCTCCAGATAGTGTTTTAGAGACTTTGTTTTTAACTTCAACCGTTTTTTGCATATCAACAGAAAAAGCATCATTTACAAGTTTGATACCACGGTCGCGGGCAGATTTAATATGATTTATAATTTCTGCATTGTGTAGGAATGTTTTTGTTGGGATACAACCACGGTTAAGGCATGTTCCACCTAGTTCTCTACTTTCTACTAAGGCTACTTTACCTCCTAGTTGTGCCGCCTTGATAGCCGCCACATAACCAGCTGGTCCCCCACCGATAACACAAACGTCATAATCTCCTTGACGCTCTCTTTGTGGTAGAATTTCTTCCTTGGCTGTTGTTGGTACTTTTACATCGGCTGAAACTTCTGCAATAACTTCTTTAGCCGCTTCTGTTGATGAAGAGGCCATGCCAGGAATTTCTTCGCCAGCCTTACCAATCCATGCAATAGTTTCTACTACGGGTACTATTTCTCCTGCCTTGTGTAAAATTTTAAGTAGGGTTCCACTTGCTTCTGCCTCTACTTCCATATTTACCTTGTCGGTTACGATTTCTAAAAGAACTTCTCCCTCTTTTACTTCATCTCCTTCTTGTTTAAACCATTGTACAATTTCGCCTTCTTCCATTTCGCTTCCGGCTTTTGGCATTATTACTTCTACTGCCATTTTTGACACTTCCTTTGTTTTTATTTTCAATTAAATATTCTTAAATTTATATAGAGTTTATCTTAATTTTAAATTAGTAATGATATTGGATTTTCGATAGCTTCTTTTAGAGTCTTCATGAATTTAGCCCCCTCTAATCCATCTACTACACGATGGTCAGCTGTCAATGTCAACATCATTATTGGTCTAACTACTATTTCACCATTTCTTACAACTGGTTTTTCCTGAGTTGCTGAAACTCCTAAGATAGCTGTGTTAGGCTGGTTAATTATGGGTACAAAGCTATGAACCCCATACATTCCTAAGTTAGAAATTGTAAATGTTGAATCTGCCATTTCATCTGGTTTTAATCTACCCTCAAGTGCCTTAGTTGTAATTTCTTTTGAAGCTACTACTAATTCTTTTAGGCTCATCTTATCTGCACCCTTGATTACTGGTACTACTAGTCCACTATCCATACCAACAGCTATTGATAGGTTTACATAGTGGTGTAGGTACATTTCTTTTTCATCTTTTGACAATGAGGCATTAACGTAAGGGTGCTTCATTAGTGATTTAATTACTGCTAGTGATACAAAGTCAGTAACTGTGGCTTTTTTACCTGTTTCTGCTAGGATTGTGTCCAGTACTTTTTTACGCAGAGCTAGTAATTCTGCCATGTCCACTTCTACATTTACTACAAATGTTGGTGCTGAGAAGTAAGATTCACTCATACGTTTAGATATAACCTTACGCATTGGAGACATAGGAACTGTTTCCACAGGCCCCCATTTGTTTTCATTTGGTAATTTTTCTTCCTGCTTAGGTGCTGGTTTAGCTTCTGCTTTTGGAACTTCTTGCTTAAGTCCATTAATAAGGGCAAGAACGTCCTCTTTCATTATCTTCCCTTTAGGACCAGTTCCCACGATAGATTTAATATTAATTCCCTCTACTTCTGCTATTCTTTCTGCTAGGGGAGAAATTTTAATCTTATCGTGCAATTTATAATTAACTACATCTTCTTTGTGAATACGCCCTTTTGCTCCAGTACCTGCAACTCTTGTTAAATCTATTCCTTTTTCTCTTGCATAGGCTCTTGCGGCGGGAGTAGCTCGAATACCAGAATAATATGTTTTTTCTACTTCTTTCAAATCATCTCTTTCTTCCATTTCTCTGCCAATGTTTGATATTATTCCTTCTACTGCCATTTGTTTTTTCACTTCCTTTGGTTAGAGATTTTTATTGCTTATTTACTGCTTTTCTAATTTTTTCCTTAATATCTTCTACATCAGGGACTACTAATTTTTCTAAATTTTTAGCTGATGGAATATTTGTATCAGCACCTGCAAGACGATATATTGGACTATCTAAGAAATCAAAGGCATCACTTTCTGAAATACGAGCTGATATTTCTCCTCCAAAACCTCCCGTCTTAAATGAATCATGACAAATAGCTAATCTACCAGTTTTCTTAACTGATTTAATAATTATTTCTGTGTCAAGTGGTACCAAAGTTATGGGATCGACTACTTCTACTTCGATTCCTTCTTTAGCTAATTCTTGGGCGGCTTGTAATGAGCGTTCTAGCATGCGTCCCCAAGATACCAGGGTTATATCCTTGCCTTCGTGTTTGATTTCCCCTTTACCGATTTGATAAACTTTATCTGTATCAACTTCACCCTTGCGTCCGAATAATGCTTTTGGTTCTATGTAGATAACTGGGTTGTTATCACGAACTGATGCACGCAAGACTGAATAAATATCTTGTGGTGTTCCCGGTGCTACTACTTTTAAGCCTGGAATATGGCAAAACCATGATTCTAAGGCTTTACAATGTTGAGCGGCGGCTCCCGTACCTGAACCAGATGCACAACGATAAACTACAGGAACCTGGACTTCTCCACCTAGCATATATCTCATCGGTGCCGCTTGGTTTACAATAGCATCCATAGCTATTGTTATAAAATCCATAAATGTAATATCAATAATTGGTCTCATGCCTGTGGCAGCCGCCCCAGCGGCTGAGCCGGCAATAGCGGCTTCTGAAATGGGTGTATCTAGTACTCTTTCAGGACCAAATTCTTCTAACATACCTACGGTAGTTCCAAAGTCCCCACCAAAGATACCCACATCTTCACCCATTAAAAATACAGTTTCATCAGCACGCATTTCAGCAGTCATTGCTTCTTTTATAGCTTCACGTACTGTCATAGTTTGTTTTGTCATATCAATATTTCTCCTAAAATTATTTCTATAATAATTGTAACAATTTATAATTAGTCTGCATAGTTGTCTTGAAATGCTATTTCTGGTTCTGCAAATGGTGATTCTTTTGCAAATTCCACAGCGTCGTCAATAATAGCTTTCGATGCTTCCTCAAGTTTAACTAATTCATCTTCTGTTGCAATTGCATTTTCTAACAAGTATGATCTATATTTTGCATTTGGGTCTTTTAATTTCCACTCTGCAACTTCTTCACGACTACGATATTTTCCTGCATCAGAAGCTGAATGTCCAAACCATCTATATGTTACAGCCTCTACTAAAACAGGCCCTTTTCCACTTCTTACATGTTCGATTGCTTCTTGTATTCCGTCGTAGACTGCAAGAACATCATTTCCATCTCCAATGTATACTGATTTAATTCTGTATGATGCTGCACGTTCAGTTATTTTTTCTACACGCATACATCTTTCCTGTGCCATTGATATACCATATTTATTGTTGATAACATAGAAGATAAGCGGCAGATCCCAGTTAGATGCCATATTTAAACATTCGTGGAAACTTCCTTCGTTGGTAGCCCCATCTCCCATACAGCAAATAACAATGTTACCAGTTTTTTTCATTTTTTGAGTAAGAGCCGCTCCAGTTGATAGACCGTGTCCTCCTCCTACGATACCGTTACAGCCCATATTGCCATTTTCTATATCATAAATATGCATAGAGCCTCCACGCCCCTTACATTGCCCAGTGGCCTTGCCTAATATTTCTGCCATCATTCTGTCTATTTCTATACCCTTAGCAATAGTTTGGCCGTGGCCGCGGTGGTTAGAAAACATTAAGTCTTCTTTTCTAAGTGGATAAATAGCCCCCACATTAGCTGCTTCTTCGCCTACAGAATAGTGAGTCATGCCGTGAACTAAGCCACGTGAGTAAAGCTTACTCAATTCCATATCAAAGTGTCGCATAAGAAGCATCAGTTCATACATTTCTAAATGCTCTTTTTTTGTCAAATCTTTTGATGTTTTCACCATAAATTACCTCCATAACTATATGTATAAAATACTTTACTTGATATCTTATTATACATATAAAAATTATAAATGTCAACAAAATAAAATAAAGCGTTTTAATTTTTTATTTTAAGCTATTATTTTAAATAAAAATCCAATTTTGAATTATAGCCTTTAATCTTAAATTTATAAAATATTCCTAATCAACTTTAAGAGACCTATACTTATTTATTATCAAATTATTATTTCTAGCAAATCTTTTTTATGTGCCTATTTTCTGAGTTTGTTCGCTATTTAACAGAAAGAATCTTCAAGATTCTATTTATGCAAGTCTACTAAGGTGTATTATTAATCAATGTATCATTAATAATTTTTTCCTATCTCTTCTTTTATAACCCGGCCTAAAACTCTCTTATAAGTCTTTTCTTTAAATTAAGTTAGTTGAGTTCATTATTAAATAAGTTCTTATTTATAGAGGTTGTTTAGGTGCAAATAATATGGAACTTTAGAAAATTTTTCCAAATAAATTTTTTTAATAGTCTATATAAATATTTAAACCTTAGCCTCATTGTAGCTTATTAAAGTAAAAGAAAATCCTGCTATATTGGATAATATTTTTTCACACTCTGCCATAATAGCTCCAAGAAATTCTCCCCTAGCTTCCTCGATATGTAGCAAGACATATTCATCACCTGTTTTATGCTCAAAAACCTTAAATTCAATGTGGTTATGAGGAATTTCTAGGCTATTATTTTTAAGATTTTTTCAGTCTTTTGCTAGATGTATACTTTATTTTTTAGCATTTTCTTTCTAATATTTACAAAAAATTCTCCATTTAATATGGAAATATTTATTATATATTTTTTATCGCTATAAGTAAAGACATATTTTAAAAGTTTTTCTTTATTTATTAACTTATTTTTAAAAATACTTTTTAAATCTATATATTATTTCTTTCTATAAATAAAGTTATTGAAGCTTGAGGAAATATTTTTACAAAAAATTATTCTTGTAGTTCTCTTTCTTCTAATTCTTTTAATGATATGCCCTCTTTGTTTTTCCAATCTGTTCTTCCGTTAGTATTAATACCTAAAACAAAAGAGGCGGCATAAGAGGGACTATTGAAAAGATAATTTTTTGTAATTTTTCCACCTACAATTTCATTATTATTTTTACACTTTAATCTCAATTCTTTAATTGTTTCTGGAATTGATTTTGCATCTATATCTTCAATCATACTTCCTGCTAAAACGACAAAACCTTCATTTGTTTTTATGCACTGGGCTTCTATTGTTTGATTAGATTTTTTAATTTTTCTTGATAGGTAGAAAACCATCTCATTCTGCTCTTGTTCTTTTTCAGATTTAAGCAGGGGAACAAATATTTTATAACCTAAAACCCCGAGAACCATTTTTGAATATTCTACAAAATCTTCGAGTTCTGATTCTTTTTCTTCCGTTACGTTGCCAGGATTTGGGTCGTTAGAATTTCTAAGTTTATACCTGTCTGTTTCAATTGCCATATTTGTAAACTTATTTTCTAGGTAACTTATTTCGGTAGGACCAAAAGAATTATTTTGCGTTGTAAGCATAACAGCCTCAGTAAAATATGTAGCATCTTTTAAATGTTCCAACACTCTGAAAAGTAGCCCCTCACCATTTTTTCTTATACCTGCTTGACCTATGTAAACTTCTACCTCGTCGTTATCATTTTTACCGAATAGAAAATAAACTCCACTTTGTTTTAAATCTTGTCTTTCTTTACATTTTTCTAAATAGGCTCTCGGAATTTTATAGGCAAGACCTGTCCAATTAGACAAGGTAAACTTTATTCTTCCCGTAACTTGGCCGTCAATAAGAAAAAGATTAAAATTTTTACTTTTATTCATATGAGTTCTCCATTTAATTTATTATTACATACTAGTATTATAGCAAAAAATTTAAAATGTTTACTAGAAAACAAAAACGAGCCAGCATAACTGACTCGCTATTTTATTTATTTTAAGCTAATTATAAAATTACTTATTATTTTCATTTAAAAATTCAACAGTTTTTTTGATAATTAGTTCTGATTTGATATCAAAGTTTGTTCCTAAATTTTTCTTAACATCTTCTGGTGTCATTGAGTGTGCGTCTGCTAAAGTTTGAATTTCTTTAGTTACATCTTCTTCTGTTACTTCAATATTTTCTACTTTTGAAACTTCATCTAAAACGAATGATGTTTTGATTTTTCTTTCGGCCTCTTCTTTCATTTCATCTTTTACAGCTGTTGAAGTTTTTCCTGTAAATTGCTCATAAAGTTCTACTGATAGACCTTGACGTTCAAGATTAGATTTGAAATTAGAGTACATTCCTTCTACTTCTTGGTCGATAAGTTTAGCAGGCACTTTAATTGTAGCATTTTCTACAACTTTTGCTAAGACTGCATCAGCGTATGCTTTTTCTGCTGAGTCAGTTTTTTCTAAGGTAATTTCTTCTTTAAGTTTAACTTTGTAGTCTGCTACATTATCAGTTAAATCTTTTGTTAAGTCTTTTACAAATTCATCTGTTAGTTCTGGTAATTTTTTCCCTTTTACATCATGAATTTTAACTTCAAATCTAGCGTCTTTACCTGCTAAGTCTGCTACTTGGTAATTTTCTGGGAATGTTACATTTACATCTACATCAACTGGTGCAACTTTGCCAACAAGTTGGTCTTCAAAGCCAGGAATAAATGAATTTGAACCTAATTCTAATTCGTATCCCTTAGCTTCTCCACCTTCAAATGCTTCATCGCCAACAAATCCTTTGAAGTCTATAACTACTATATCTCCATTTTCTGAAGCTGTTTCTTTAATTTCCCATTCAGCTTGTCTTGATAAGATTTGTTCAATTCTAGCGTCCACATCAGCGTCAGTAACTTCTACTTTTTCTTTTTCTAGGCCTAGATTTTTATATTCACCTAGTTCTACATTTGGTCTTACTGTTACAGTAGCTTCAAATGACACACCATTTTCTTTAGAAATTTCTTTAACATCTATTTCTGGCAATGCTAAGGGATTAACTTCTAAGTCTTCAATAGCTTTTTGGTATGCTGGTGGCAATAAATAATCTACTGCATCTTGGTATAAAGATTCTTCTCCGTACATTTTGTTAAATACATTTCTTGGTAATTTTCCTTTTCTAAAACCAGGTGCATTAACTCTTTTTACAACTTTTTTAAAAGCTACATCTAGTGCCTTGTTAAATTCTTCACTTGATGATGAAAATGCAACAACTACTTGTCCATCTTCTTTTTTTAAAATTTCTGACATTTAATTTTTTCCTCCAAAAATACGTTTATCAATAATATTTCGGAAAGTTCCCGAAAACTCTTGAATTATTATATATGATATGCTCTTAAAAGTCAATTTTTTACAATGATTTAATAAATTTATATACTTTTCATAAAAAATAAGTTATACTATATTTAATTATTTTCAAAAGAAAAATTATTTCTATGAAGATAGAAAAAATTATTAGCGTAGGAGAAATTATATATGGATCCAATTATTGAAAGAATATATAATGACACATCATTAAATTTTAGAATTATTACGGAAATAAATGAATATCTTAATACAAAATACGATGAAGAAGCATCTTTTACATTCGCTTGTATGAAAAATGGATTAAACAGAGACCAAGCAGAT
Organism: Gemella sp. zg-1178; assembly: GCF_018790995.1. Taxonomy (NCBI): domain Bacteria; kingdom Bacillati; phylum Bacillota; class Bacilli; order Caryophanales; family Gemellaceae; genus Gemella; species Gemella sp. zg-1178. The sequence goes on along the minus strand of NZ_JAHKEI010000007.1, from coordinate 65,009 downwards.
GATTTATTTATGTTGTATGCAGATATTACGGAAAAAATTTCATCTAAAGATATTCATTTAATAAATAAAGAATTATTAATAGAAAAAACTAAAGAAAAATTTCCAAATTTAAAAAATGATTACAAAATAAAAAAAATAATAGAAAGTTTTATAAATTGTTATATTTTAGCTAAATAATATATTTAAGCTTATGTACTTATATACATAAGCTTTTTAATTACAATTAAAATTTTGATGAAATACTGAAAATTAAAACACATCTCAACAAATGATGCTGATATTTTCTTGCGTGATTTAAGTTGCAATGAAGCCCTTATCTTTGCAAGTCAATAAAAAGAGAACCTGACGGTTCTCTTTTTTTATATGGATAAACTTATAACACAAAATATTAATATCTAAATTTAAAATAATTATATTTTTTCTAATATCTCAAAAATAAAATTATTATTTTTCTAAAATTTTATAATATAGATACAGTATTTATATTTATAAATATTGATTACCTTATTAAATCTTATTTTAGAGTATTTATCATTTGACTAGCTAGTGTGCGAATTTTTTGGGCTAAAAATTGTTTTAGCGTCTCATCTAATTCTAATTTTTCTAGTGCCTTTTCAAAATCTTCTGCCCAGTAACGTGCTTCCTTTGCCGAGATAGGAAATATGTAATGCTTCTGTTTTAAGTTAGGCATGGAAAAAATATTTCCTGGTGCACCTAGGTACATTCTGAAAAATCTTTTTTGTTCCATTTTTACCTTTTCAAAACCGTTATGGAATAAAATATTTATTCTGTCATCATTAGCAATTATTTCATCATATAGAATATCAATTAATAAATCAATTTTTTCATCGCCTATTTGGTCGTATAAATTCATCATAGTCTCCCGAGTATATTTATTTTTGGCTCTTATTATAAAATTATGGCAAATTTATGTCAAGTTTTAGAACTTTTATAAAATTATTTAGTAAGTAATTTTTTAAAGACTTGCACCTTGTCCAATTTTTCCCAAGTAAAGTCTTTATCGTCACGCCCAAAATGTCCGTAAGCTGCCGTTTTACTAAAAATGGGACGACGTAAATTTAATGTTTCTATAATTCCGTTCGGTGTCAAACTAAAGTTTTCTTTAATAACTTTTACAATATCCCCCTCGTCAACTTTAGAACTTCCAAATGAATCTATAAAAATAGAAACTGGATTTGCTACACCTATGGCATAAGCCAGCTGAACTTCTACCTTGTCGCAAACACCACTAGCCACAATATTTTTAGCAATGTATCTTGCCATGTAAGCTGCTGAACGGTCTACCTTAGTTGCATCTTTTCCACTAAAAGCTCCACCACCATGGCGAGCGTAACCGCCATAAGTGTCTACAATAATTTTACGTCCTGTTAAGCCTGCGTCCCCTACTGGCCCACCAATTACAAATCGTCCAGTCGGATTGATAAAATATTTTGTATTCTCATCAAGTAAACTTTCATCAAGACAAGGTTTTATTACATACTCTTTTATATCTTTATGAATTTGTTCTTGACTAACTTCTTCGGCGTGTTGAGTTGATACAACAACAGTGTCAATTCTCTGTGCCTTGTTATTCAAATCATATTCGACAGTTACTTGAACCTTGCCGTCTGGTTTTAAGTAAGATAAAGTTCCGTCTTTTCTAATTTCTGCAAGTTTTTTTGATAATTTATGACTTAGATGAATTGGTAGGGGTATATAAGAATCTGTTTCATTGGTTGCAAAACCAAACATTAGCCCCTGGTCGCCTGCACCAACTTCTTTAATAGAATTTTCTCTAGTTTCTATGGCGTCATCAACACCCTGAGCTATATCTGGCGATTGTTTATCGAGTGCAACTAAAACTGATATTGCATCTCCTGAATAACCACTACTCGCATCGTTATAACCGATATTATTTATCGTATCACGAACAACTTTTTGAAAATCTACATTTGCTGTTGTTGAAATTTCTCCTATTAGAACTGCAAGTCCCGTATTAACTGCTGTTTCGCAAGCAACACGACCATAAGGGTCTTGGGCTAAAACCGCGTCTAAAACTGCATCAGACACTTGGTCTGCTATTTTGTCAGGGTGTCCTTCTGTTACTGATTCTGATGTAAATAAATATGTTTTTGCCATTTTTCTTCCTCGCTATTAATCTATTTTTTATTTTTTATTTTTTATTTTTTATTTTTTATTTTTTATTTTTTATTTTTTAACAAAATAAAAACTCCTTTCTCGAACGTCCGAGAAAGGAGTAATTTTTTCTCATCGTTCAAAGTAAATACTTTGCTTAGGTTAGCACCTTTGTATTTTATACTAGGTTGCTGGAGTTCATCGGGCCTTATCCCTCACTCACTCTTGATAAGTTTTATTTTTATCTTTTATATTTTATTATATGAAATTTTTTTTGTCAATAAAATTAACCTTGTAATGATTGCACTGCTGTAATTAGGGCAAGTTTAATTACATCTATTTCATCACAACCACGAGATAAATCATTTACAGGTGCATTAAGTCCTTGCAAGATTGGTCCAATAGCTTCAAATTGTCCAAGACGTTGTGCAATTTTATAGCCGATATTTCCAGCTTCTAAACTTGGGAAAACATAAACATTTGCGTCCCCTTGAATTTCTGAATCTGGGCATTTTAATTTTGCAACACCTGGTACAAAGGCAGCGTCAAATTGAATTTCTCCGACTACTGGTACTATTGGTGCTTTTTCTCTAAATAATTTTGTTGCTTCGGCTACTTTTTGGCTGTCTGGTGTTGACGCTGAACCTAGTGTAGAAAAACTTAGCATGGCTACTCTTGGTGTTACGTTAAAACTTTTTGCTGTTTTTGCACTTTCTACTGCAACTTCTGCTAGACCTTCTGCATCTAAAGTTGGGTTGATAGCACAGTCTGCAAATATAAATCTTGTTGCGTTACGGCTCATAATAAAGGCTCCTGAAGTACGTTTAACTCCTGGTTTTGTTTTTATTATTTGAAGAGCTGGACGAACAGTATCTCCTGTTGAATGTGTTGCTCCCGATACAAGACCAGCAACTTTTTTCATGTATACTAGCATTGTACCGAAGTAGTTTACATCTTTTAATAATTCTCTTGCTTGTTCTTCTGTTACTTTTCCTGCTCTGCGTTCTACAAAAGCTGCAAGCATTTCATCTATTTCGTCATAGTTAAGGTGATCAATAATTTCTAAACCACTTGTTTGTAAGAATAATGAATTACCTAATTCTTTTAGTTCCTCTGGTTTACCCAGAACAACTGGTTGAAGGTGAGTAGTAAGACTTAATCTTACCGCCGCTGAAAGAATACGTTTATCATTCCCTTCTGGAAAAACTATACGAACTTTTTTGCCTTCAAGTTTTTCCTGTATTTCTTCGAACAAATCTTTTCTTGCTGTTACCATTTTAAATAACTCCCTTTTTTAATTTTTTATTATATCTATTATGTGTTTTACGGCTGTTAAATCTATTGCATCGATTATGCGTCCGTTTCCTATCACACTATATCCTATTATAACACCTATATAAAGTATTGCAAAGCAAATTATTAAAAATTTTATAACTTTTAATACCTTAATAAAAAATTTATTTATTTCTTGTGTTTTCTTATGTAGTTCAGCCATTAAAACACTCCTATTCTTCTATGCGAACAATATCTGCTCCTAATTTCCTTAATTTATTTTCTATATCTACATAGCCCCTATCTATATGCTCTATATGAGATATTGTAGTTTGACCGTGAGATATAAGACCAGCAATTATAAGTGCTGCACCTGCTCTTAAGTCGGTAGCCTTAACATTTGTACCCTCTAGTTTTGTTAAACCTTCGATTAAGGCACTGCGTCCTTCTATACGAATTTTTGCATTCATTCTTCTTAGTTCTTCGACGTGCATAAATCTATTTTCAAAAATTGTTTCTGTGATTGTAGAAACTCCTTTGGCTAGTAAGCTTAATACCATGATAATAGATTGCATATCTGTTAAAAATCCTGGATGAGGTAGAGTTTTTACATCTATGGGTTTTAGATATTCTTTAGTATTACGAACACGCATTGCATTTTCTAAAACTTCTATTTCAATACCCATTTCTCGCATTTTTGCTACTAGGGCTACATTATCTTCATATCTTGCTCCCCTGACTAAGACATTACCTTTTGTTGCGGCGGTAGCTATCATGTAGGTAGCGGCTTCTACCCTGTCAGGCATTATTGTATGTTCTGCACCATGTAATTTTTCAACACCTTCTATTACTAAGCGTGGTGTATTTTCTCCACTAATTTTTGCTCCCATTTTTTTTAGAAAGGCTATCATATCCCCAATTTCTGGTTCTTGTGCGGCGTTTTCTAAAATTGTTGTTCCTTTTGCTAGGCAAGATGCCATGATAACATTTTGCGTTGCTCCGACACTGGGAAAGTCAAAGAAAATTGTTGTTCCATTAAGTCCATTTTCTGCTTTTAATTCTACATAACCAGCATCTTGGATAATTTCAGCACCAAGGCATTCAAAACCTTTTAAGTGTTGTTCTATGGGTCTACTCCCTATTGCACAACCACCAGGCATAGCAACTTTAGCAAATTTTTCTCTTGCTAATATGGGGGCTGCCACTAAAAATGAAGCTCGCATTTTACTGACAAATTCAAAAGATGCTTCTTGTTTCAAATTATTTCTTGCGTCTATTTCTAAAATTTTTGCTTGTGGGTCGTAAATAACCTTAACTCCAATAGAAGCTAAGAGATTACTTATTATTTTTAAATCTGAAAGATTTGGTACATTATAAAATTTACTTGTTCCTTCGGTAGCTAGCAAAGCTGAAGTTACGATAGGCAAAACTGCATTTTTTGCTCCTTCTATTTGTACCTCTCCCATTAAAGGTCTCCCACCTTTAACTACTATTTTATTCAAAATATTTCCTCCATTAACACAATATATCGAAATAATAATAACACATTTACAATAATAATACAAAATATTATTTTAAAATAAAAATTTCTAATCTATCTTCAAGAAAAATTAAAAAATTCTTTTTAATACTCTTAAAAATATTTTTATGCTAAAATTATTAATGCAAATAAAATTAACTATAATACTATAATATAGAAAGAGAGTGTTACTTTGAATTTTAAAGAAATAATAAAAGAACAGGATTTATTCGCTTTATTTAACGAAGCAACAATCGGAATTGAAAAAGAGGGGCAAAGAGTTCTCAAAAATGCAGAAATAGCAAAAACTCCTCACCCTAAAAATATAGGAAATAGACAAAATCACCCTTACATTCAAACAGATTTTGCAGAATCGCAGGTTGAATTAATAACATCTCCAGAAGAAAATAGCAGGGAAGTATATAGATATCTTAGTGCCATCCACGAAGTTTTATTGAGAAAATTGCCACAAGATGAATTTATATGGCCGCTTAGTATTCCGGCAATTCTTCCTAAAGAAGAAGATATACAGGTTGCTCAATTTGATAAAAAAGAAGATGTTGAATACCGTGAATATTTGGTTAGTGTTTATGGCAAATATATTCAAATGATTTCTGGTATTCATTATAATTTTGGTTTCTCCCAAGATTTTATAAATAGATTGGTAGAGATAACAAAATTAGAAGAAAATATTTTACGCAATAAGCTGTATATGAAATTAGCTAGACAATTTATTCGTTATCAGTGGCTACTAGTTTATTTTTACGGGGCTAGTCCCCTAGCACCAGATGAATTTTTTACAAAACTGAAAAATCCTAAAAAAATAGTTCGAAGTCTTAGAACGAGTAAATATGGTTATGTCAATGATGAAAGTATCAAAGTTTCTTTTGCTTCCATAGAAGAGTATGCAAAAACTTTAACTGGGTTTGTAGCTGAGGGTAAACTTATTGCAGAAAAAGAATTTTATTCGAGCGTTCGTTTTAGAGGAGCGGGTAAGGTTCTTGACTTGCAGAAAAAAGGAATCCAGTATTTAGAATTTAGGTTGTTTGATATTAATCCATTTGCTCCTTATGGTATTAAGGAAGAAGATATTCGTTTTATTCAATTATTTGCCATGCTCTTATTATGGTTAGATGAAGAAGATGAAAAAACTTCTGTCGAGATAGGAAAAAATTATAGTGAACAAATTGCCCTAGATAATCCACTTAAATCTCCTATATTTTTAAAAGAAGCTGAATATTTATTAAATAACTTGTTAGAAATAATAGAAAATGCAAACTTTAGTTTAGAAGATAAGAAATTAGTTGAAAATAAAATAAAAGAAATCTACAATCCTAAACTAACTGTTGGTGGTAAACTATGGCTTGAATATGAAAAAGTTGGGAGCATGGCAGACCTAGGAAGTAAGTTAGCCATAGAATATAAAAATCAAGCACTAGAAAAATATTATTCACTAACTGCCTTTTCTAATATGGAACTATCAACACAAGCCTTGATGAGTGATGCCATTGCACAAGGTATTAGCATAAAAATTCTCGATGAACAAGACCAATTTTTAAAACTTTCATACGGCAAGCACACTGAATATGTAAAAAATGGCAATATGACAAAATACGACACCTACATTTCTCCCTTAATTATGGAAAATAAGGTCGTTACAAAAAAAATATTGGCAGAAAATAATTTCAGAGTGCCAAAAAGTTATCAGTACAATAGTATCGACAAGGCAAAAAGCGAATTTGAAAAAATTAGGGGCAAGGCCATAGTCATAAAACCAAAAAGTACAAACTTTGGTCTGGGTATTACAATTTTTAAAAATGGAATTAATAATTTAGACGACTACGAAAAGGCTCTGTCAATCGCCTTGAAAGAAGACAAGGAAATAATGGTAGAAGAATTTATCGAGGGAACAGAATATAGATTTTTTGTTCTTGGCGATAAAACTCTAGCAGTCTTGCTAAGAGTACCTGCCAATGTTATTGGCAACGGCAAGTCGACAATAGCTGAATTAGTTGCTAAAAAAAATGAAAATTCTCTGCGTGGTGATGGGCTATCCTCTCCCCTGAAAAAAATTCAGTTGGGAGATATAGAATTATTACAGCTAAAAGAGCAAGGTTTAAATGCTACTAGTATCTTGGCTGAGGGGAAAATTGCCTATCTCCGTGCCAACTCTAATATTTCTACTGGTGGCGACTCTATCGATATGACAGACCGAGTAGATGAAAGTTATAAAAATTTAGCTGTGGGAATAACGCAAGCTATGGGGGCAAAAATTTGCGGTGTCGACCTAATTATAGAAGATATAGAGACTGTTGCCACAAATAAAAATTACGGTGTTATTGAAGCCAACTTCAACCCCATGATGATGATGCACATTTTTCCAGCAGAGGGTAAAAGTCATAGGTTAACAGAAGAGGTTTTGAAAATCTTATTTCCTGAAAAATATTAAAAAAATAAGCTAGAAATTCTAGCTTGTTTTATTTTAAATTTTTAAATTTTTTTATTAAATTTATTGCTATAAGTTTATAGTAAAATAAAATTCTTTATTTCTTTATATTTTCATTATATAATTTTACGATATAAAATTTTAAAGGAGATTATAATGCATTACTTATATTTATTTATAGCAATTTTAATAGAACTTTTTGCTTCAAGTATGTTGAAATTATCAGAGGGATTTACAAAATTTTACCCTGCTCTATCTTCTATAATTGGCTTTGCTATATGTTTTTACTTTTTAGCCCTATCTCTAAATAAAATAAATCTAGGAGTTGCCTATGCAACTTGGTCAGCTGTCGGTATAGTTTTCACTTCTATTATTTCTGTTTTAATTTTTAAAGAAAGTATTAATGTTACTACTATACTAGGTATTATTCTAATTGTTGTCGGTGTGATTATCGTAAATTTATTTGGAAATGCTGGTCATTAATAAAATTATTTTTAAAATATATTATTTAAAAAAATTATGTAAGTCTTATCCTTGCATATTTTTTTTACAAAAAGTCCAAGACAAATAGAATAAAATTTTATTTTTTGCTATAATAGAGAAAGTTACAACTAGGTTTAAATTCCTAAATACAATTAATATGGAGGGATAGGTAAAATGATAAAATTAATAGCAACCGACATGGACGGAACATTTCTTAATAGTGAACATAAGATTACAAAAGAAAATTTAGAGGCGGTAGAATACGCTAGAGAAAATGGCGTAGAATTTTTAGTAGTAACCGGTCGTGCTTATTACGAAGCCTTAGAAGTAATTACAGCAGCAAATTTTAAAACGGAAATATTAACCCTAAACGGAGCTGTGAATTACGACACCAGTGGCGAGATTACAAAAATTTTCCCCTTGGATATTAAGGATATTAAGTTTATTATTAATGAATTAAAAAATATTGGTATCACTTGTAAAATTTATACAAAAAACTGCCTATACACAGACAGTATTCAAGAATATATTCAAGCCTTTATTGATTTGGTAAAAGGACAAGGTTTTGAACCAGATGTTGAAGGCCTTACTAAGGAAGTTTTAAGAAGAAAAGACAAGGGGCATATAGTCGAAGTTGCTAATGTCGAAGACTATATTAATCTTGCTGACAATCCAACAATAAAAATAATTGTTCTTCATCAAGATAGAAAAAAATTAGAAGAAGCTAAAAACTTACTAGAAAAAAATACTAATATCGAAATTACTTCTTCAGGTTACAACAATTTAGAAATTATTAGTAAAGAGGCGTCAAAGGGAAATGCCCTGATAGATATTTGCAAGAAAAAGAATATAGACCTAGAAAATGTTATGAGCCTAGGAGATAATCTCAACGATATTTCCATGTTAGAAATTTCAAAATATAGTGTTGCCATGAAAAATGCCACTCCTAAAGTTAAAGAAAAGTCAAAATACATTACAGAATTTGATAACAATAATTCTGGTGTCGGACGTATGATAAAAAAATTATTGAAAGAAGTAAATGGTATCTAAAATGGAAATAAATAAAATTCTTATAAACAAGGCAATTGAAGCGACAAACTTTGCCTACGTTCCCTACTCTAAATTTCGAGTTGGTGCTGCCCTACTTGCAAAAAATGGTAAGATATACACAGGTTGCAACATAGAAAATGCCAGCTACACACCCACCAACTGTGCAGAGCGTACAGCAATATTTAAGGCAGTAAGTGAGGGCGTTAGAGACTTTGAAAAAATAGCCGTAGTCGGAGGTCCAGACGGAAATTTATTAGAAACTTGCTCGCCGTGTGGTGTGTGTAGGCAAGTTATTGCAGAATTTGCCGATGAAAATTTTAAAATTATTCTAGGAAATTCGCATGATAATTTTAAGGTCTATAACTTTTTCGAGGAAGTTTTACCCCTTAGCTTTTCAAAAAAAGATTTGGAAAAATAAAATTTATTAGAATCTTGTTCACCGTGTGGTGTGTGTAGGCAAGTTATTGCAGAATTTGCCGATGAAAATTTTAAAATTATTCTAGGAAATTCGCATGATAATTTTAAGGTCTATAACTTTTTCGAGGAAGTTTTACCCCTTAGCTTTTCAAAAAAAGATTTGGAAAAATAAAATTTATTAGAATCTTGTTCACCGTGTGGTGTGTAGGCAAGTTATTGTAGAATTTGCCGATGAAAATTTTGAAATTATTCTAGGAAATTCGCAAGATAATTTTAAGGTCTATAACTTTTTTGAGGAAGTTTTACCCCTTAGCTTTTCAAAAAAGGATTTAGAAAAATAAAATTTGTTAGAAACTTGTTCACCGTGTGGTGTGCGAAAAATATTAAAAAAACAACAAAGTCATATTCTAAAATGAGAATTAATAGCTAGAGAATTGAAAATAATAAATGAATAAATAAAAAATACAAAAACTTATTAAAAAATATTGACAATTAGTTTTTTAGAAGATATAATTTAAAAAATAAACAAGGTGAGGTGATTAAAACTAATTTTAGCTATTATAAATATTTAAAGTATTAATTATATATTAAATAATTAGGAGGAAATAAAAATGGAAAATCAAGATACAGTGTTAAATTCTGAAAAAGAAGTTGTTTTTTCTGTAGATTCATCTGTTATTGAAATTGAATCATTACCAGAAGTAAAAGTTACAGTAAAATGGTAAAATCAGGACTTGGATTTATTCCGAGTCCTTTATTATAATATAGGAAATTTTATATATGAGATTTATTCTTAAAAGAAATATGATAATTATAAAAATAAAAATAGATGAAATATATTATAAGTTTTTAGTTGATACAGGTTCTGAAAGAAGTTTTATAGTGAGAAATAAGAACATTGAGAAATACAAACAAAATATTTTAGAAAAAATAAAAGTTAAAGGAATTGGAGGAGAAGAATTTTTAAAAAATAAATACATATTTCCAAAAATAAATATAGATAATACAATTATTCATAAGGTAGAGATTTTAGAGAAAAAAAGAAATAGTTTATTTTTATATTTAGGAATAGATGGAATATTAGGTTGGGACATATTAAAAAAACTAGATTTGCTTATTGACATAAAAAATAAAATATTCAGCCTTGTAACAGAAACTACTCAAAATAAGAAAATAGGAACGCCTATCATATCAGACAAGCAATTAGTAATAGAAATGAAATATAAGAATGATTTGCATAGTGCTTTGATAGATTTAGGAGCTACTGAATCATTTGTAACTCAAGAAGTTTTCAACAACTATGATGTTATTTGGGAAAGAAATATTGTTCTAGGAATAAACGGTATTAAATTGATTAAAGTAGCAACAATTAAAAATATTATTTTAAACATTGCTGGAATAGAATATAAATCTAGGAAACTTTTAATTAAATCAGAAAATTTTAACTGGAAATTTAAATTAGGAATGGATTTTTTTGAAAATAGAAAAATTTTCCTGAAAAATTCAATTAAGGAGATGGTTATAGTTGAATAAAAATTATTTAAAAGAGCTATTGTTGATTGGAAATGGATTAGGTCAAATTGGAAGTAGTGTCTTATCTTTTGCATTAGGTTTATATATTTTTAAAGTACTTAATTCAGTATTTTTATATAGTTTATCACAAATTATCGCTCCCTTAGTAGCCCTATTATTGCTTCCTATTCTTGGTAGTATTGTTGATAAATTTAATAGGAATAAAATTATAAAATTTTCTCAATTTGCAAGTTGTATAGCATTAGTATTATTTTATTTACTGAATGGAGAAAATGAGGTAAATTTTGCTAATATAGTCGTGTTGCTGATTATTTTGAAGATTTCGGATCAGTTTCTATCAACTACACTTACTGCATCAACGAGTAGTCTAATAAATGAAAAAAATATACAATCATTTCGTTCCCATCTACAATTGATTCAAGCAGCAAGTATGATTTTATCTCCAATTATAGCAGTTTTTATATATGATAAATTATCTATTGCTGGAGCAGTTATAATATCAGCTGTTATAGAATTTTTTGTTTTAATTATTTTTTGGAATATAGACTTTAAATATAATAAAATAAAAAATAGTACTAATAATTCACTATTATTCATGTTTAAAGAAGGAATGAAATTTATTTTTAGCTATAAAAAAATAATATTTGGAATGTTATTTGTTTTAGTAATAAATTTTATAGTTGGTGTAATAAATGTAGGTCTTCCATATTTGCAAATACAGGTATTAAAATTTTCAAATACTGCTTATGCAATAAATGATAGTATTTTTGCAATTGGTCTTATATTAGGAGCATTAATTACAACAACAATAAATACCAGCACAAAGTTAAGATTTGCTAGATATTCTATTATTCTTATGGGGATAGTAACACTTATTTTAAGTGGTCTTTTAGGATTAGATTTTTCTAATAATACATGGTATTTTGTAATAGCTATGTATTCAATGTCTATAGCGCTTTTTATGACTATAGGAAATATATTGTTATCAAGCTGGTCTATGATTAAAATTCCTAAAGAATTCCAAGGAAGAGTATTTGCTATATTAAATACCGTTACCCAAATAACAATGCCTCTAAGTATACTAATATATGGATACATGTTTGCTAGGCTAGATGCAGGGATAATATTTTTTGTTTCAGCTGGTATGTTATTGATAGTTTCTATACCTATTCCCGGGATATTTAAAATAAATCTAGCCAATGATGAATTGGAGTGATTATTTATGAAAGTTAGTATGGTAAAAGAAATTTTAGAAATTACCAGTGAAGAATTAGAATATTTTTATAATATTATAAATAATAGTTTGAATTTTTCACTTGGGAGAAGTTTAGTATTTTTGAAAGATACAAGAAAGTTACAGTCCTTGTCGATTTATTCTTTGTATCCATTAATGTTTAGGGAAAAATTTAATTTATCAAATAAACAATTGGAAGAATTGATTGTATTTTCTCATAATCATTTTACATCATTATTTTTATTAGATAAAATTTATGATTCGCAGAAAATTGACGAACCTCTAGAATTATTACTTTTATTAGAACAATATTCAATAAATATGAAGTATTTGAGTAATTTTCCAGAAGATGTATATATTATAGAAAATGTTGCTAAAACATTGGCAAGCTTATTTAATGAAAAATACTCTTATGAATATAATAAAATTCTAAATTTGCAAGAAGAAGAAAAATATGTGCATAGTAAATATTCATTTGCAAAAATTGCTTTGTACCTATATCATAAAATATCAAAAGAATATATGAGTGAAGAAATAATCAATGAATTGTATGAATCACACGACAAGTTTGCATATGGAAGGCAGATTTTAGATGATCTTGAGGATTTCATAGATGATTATAAAGCTAAACAATTTAATATTTACGTAAATAGATATTATATTGAATATGGAGAAGAAACTATACCAAAATATGATAAAAAGTTATTTCTTAATTTGATTTTAGAAGCAAAAAAATACTTTATAGAAGCTAAAGAAATATTATCACAAGAATGTATATATTGGCAGAAATATATACATTTTTATATAAAGAATTGTGATAGATACATATTAGACAAATAAATTAATTGGTAAAACTAATAACAAGCAACATGGACGGAAAATTTCTTAATAGTGAACACAAGATTACAAAAGATAATTTAAAGGCGGTATAAGACTCTAGAAAAAAATTGCGTATAATTTTAGTAGCAAGTGGTCGTACCTATTACGAAGCCTTAGAAGTAATTACAGAAGCAAATTTCAAACCTAAAATTTCAAGCCTAACCAGAGATTAAAATTTTGAAATTATTCTAGGAAATTCGCAGGATAATTTTAAGGTCTATAATTTTTTCGAGGAAGTTTTACCTCTTAGCTTTTCAAAAAAAGATTTAGAAAAATAAAATTTATTAGGAACTTATTCGCCATGTGGTGTAAAAAAATATTTAAAAAATAAAAAACGTCTTAAATTATAATATATAATTTAAGACTATTTTTATAGAAATTATTACTTGACATATAAAAAATTTATTTATATACTTATAAAAAATAAATATTAAAGGAGATAATTATGTACAATAAATTATCAATAAAAATTGCTATTTTATCAATATCAATATTTGTATTTTCCCATGTTGCTATTGCCCCAGCCATACCAAAACTATATGATTTATATCATTCTAAAAATAATAGTATTGGTTTAGCATCAGTGGAAAATTTAGTTACCATTCCTGCCATGATGATTACTATTTTTGTAATTCTAAGTAATTTTGTAATTGCTAAGCTTGGTAAAAAAAATACAGTTCTACTGGGTTTAATATTGATTCTAATATCTGGTCTTGTATCTTTTATAACTACAAACTTTACACTTATATTTATTTGTAGGCTGCTTTTAGGTATAGGTATTGGGCTATATAATTCCTTATCAATTAGTATAATTAGTGATTATTACGAGGGTGATGTTATGGCTAGTATGATTGGCCTAAGAACAGCAACCCTAAACCTAGGAAAAGCTCTAACAACTCTTATAGCAGGCTATGCACTATTACTGGGAGCTAATTATACATTTTTAGTTTATCTATTAGTTATTCCTGTATTCTTTCTATTTTATAAATATGTACCCCCAGTTGAAAATAAAATAAAAAATATTAAATCTATTGTTATCTTCAATAGTGATACTTTTGTGCTAATGTTAATAAGCTTTTTTGGAGGAATTAGCTACATAGGTGCAACAATAAAAATACCAACACTTTTAGTTACAAAATATCAATACTCAAGTGTTTTAGCAAGTAATTTGCTAACAGCTTTAGCCTTTAGTGGAACTATTATAGGTATCATATTTGGTAAATTAACAAAAAAACTAGGATTTAAAGTATTATTACTCATGAACGCCTTAATGGGTATAGGAAATTTACTCTTTACTCTAGCTAATAATAAAATATTATTTTATGTTGGGGCTCTCCTAATAGGAGCTGGTTTCGTTGGTTTTGTATCATCTGCATTTTTCTATATTTCAAAAACATATAAGTCAAATCAAATTAATTTTGTAGTAAGTATGTTTCTAACTGCTGGAAATATTGGAGTTATAATAACACCTCTAGTTTTAACAAAATTATTAGAAAAATTAAATATAGATTTATTTATAACTCCTTTTTACATTACAAGTTGTGTAATTCTTTTTAATTTAGCTCTATACTTCAGATTAAAAGGAAGATAAAAATTTTATAACTAATTTGTAGATTTTAAATTAAAAGTAAAAAGTCTCTGTCAATTATGTCGATAAAAAATAATAAAGAATATTTAGTTAGAATTTTTTTATATTCACTAAATATTATATATAGAGCAAAAAAGACTACTATTTTAGTAGTCTTTTTTTATGAAAACATTTCTTTTAAAGCTTCTGCGTCCATATTTTGTACTAATTTTATAGATTGGTCTGCTACTTTCATAAATGCTGTGTCGTCTTGAATTACAGAGGCACAAATGGAACCTTGCACCGTAGTAAAGAACCATTCACTTATATTTTCACTAACTTCTGCATCAATACCTACATTTTCGATTGATTCAGCCAATAATTTTTTCCAACTTTTTAATATGTCAGAGCATTTTTCTGCAACTACTGGAGCTTGCCCGATAGTTTCTAAGGCTAGTAGGGTCAGTCTAAAACTTGGGGTTCCGTATACTTTTTCCTTGTGTTTAAATAAATCTACTAAAGTAGTCAATGTACATGACAAATTTTCACACGAAGCTACAGCATTTTTAAATTTTTTTTGAAATTCTGCATCTATCTTATCAAGAGATGAACCTATCATATCATCTTTTCCTTTTGGAAAATAGTAGTACATACTCCCTTTAGGAGCTTTAGATTTTTTTATAATATCTTGGATACTTGTACCTGCATATCCATTTTTCTGAACTAATTTAACAGTTTCTCTGATAATATTTTCTCTTGACTTATTATTTAATGTCATCCTTATTCTCCTTAAAGGATAATTCGCAATCAACATTATATTATAAAAATTATAACATTTTCATATATATTAATCAATCTATTTATTACATTTAAAAATTTTTTATCTTATTATTTATAAAACTTTTTACATCATACCAGTTTGTAATTGATACATTTTGTAATAAGTTCCCTGCTTAGCTAGTAATTCTTCGTGGCAACCAGATTCTATTATTTTTCCCTTGTCTAAAACGTAAATACAATTTGCATCTTGAATAGTAGATAAACGGTGGGCAATGGCGATAGTAGTTCTCCCCTTACGCATTTTTTTTAGGGATTTTTGAATTAATTCTTCTGTTTCAGAATCTATGTTGGCAGTTGCTTCGTCTAAAATTAATATTTTTGGTGCTAGGGCTATGGTTCTAGCAAAGGCTATTAATTGTCTTTGCCCTGATGATAGGGTGCTTCCTCTTTCTGTAACCTTGTGATTATAGCCATCTTCAAATTCTGCTATGAAATTATGGGCATCAACAAATTTAGCTGCTTGGATAACTTCTTCTTTCGTTAGGTTCTCAGCAAAAAGTTTTATGTTTGATTCAATATCTCCGTGATATAAAAATGGGTCTTGCAAAACTAAACCAACTTTTTTTAGTAGTTCATCACGTTTGAAACTTTTAATATCGTGTCCGTCTATTAATATTTGTCCCCTATCAAATTCGTAAAATCTCATAAATAAATTTATGATAGAAGATTTACCTGAACCTGTATGACCGACAAAGGCAATAGTTTCTCCCTTGTTAGCTTTGAAACTAATATTTTTTAAGATGTCGTGCTGACCGTCATAACTAAAACTTATATTTTTAAATTCTATGTTACCTTCTTCAATTTTTATATCTTTGTCAAATTGTTTTGGTTCGTAATTATTTTCATCAACTACATCAAAAACACGTTCTGCTGATACCACAGACATCTGTAATGATGAAAAACTTTGTGTTAGTTCTATTAGCGGGTCGAATAATCTATTCACATATTGAATAAGAGCATACATTATCCCTGCTGTAAAACCTAAATACTCTCCCCTAAAACCAAAGTACATAAGTAAAATTGCATAGGCGACAATTTTTAAAAGCGACAGAGCTGGTCTTAATAACAGACTATCTATTTTTAAATATTTTATGTAGTAGTCATTGTGTTCAGCATTTGTTTTTTCAAAATCTCTTATCAATCTTTCTTCTTGGCGAAAAGATTGGATAATTCTCATTCCGTCTACACTTTCTGCAAGTTTGGCATTAATGGTACTTAGTTTACTTCTTGTTATTGCTACGGCACTAACTGCTAATTTTCGATAATAATACATACAGGCAAAAATTATTGGCATTAGGAGTAGCATTAAAAATCCTAACTGCACATTAAGTGTGAAAATAGAATATAAACTCACAAAAATTAAAAAAGTTCCCCTAATAAAACTACTAAAAATTACACCGAATATATTACTTATTGCTTCTGTATCATTAGTAATTCGAGATACGACAGAACCAGCAGCTACCTTATCAAAATATGATATTCCTAATTTTTGAATATTTGCAAAAGCATCGTTACGTAAATCTCTTACTATACCGAATGAGACTCTGGCAAAAGTAGTTTTCCCAATATAATTAAATAGGGCTTGTAATAAATATAGCAGATAGTAGGCTACTAAAATCATTACTACCGTATTTTTAAAAGCAAAATTTTTCCCAATAAAATTATCAATAAAATATTTTGCAACTCTAGGTATAATTGCTTGTATTATGGTTGTTGTAAATAAGGCTAACAAGGCTACTACTAACAATAATTTATAATTTTTAGCGTAAGACATTAATCTTTTAAATACCTGCCATTGTCTAGTGGCTGATGGAATATTTTTTTCTTCTTCTTTCAATTCTATTCCTCCCCTTCCAATGTTTGTTCTATCTGTTGTTTGTGATAAGTTTTTGCATACCAACCATTATTTGCTAATAGTTGATTATGATTTCCTTTTTCTAAAATAGTTCCCTTATCCATAACAATAATTAAATCTGCATGCACAACTGCACTCAAACGGTGGGCTGTAATAATATTGGTTTTTCCCTCTCTAAGTGTACGTAAATTATTTAAAATTAAATCTTCTGTTTTGGCATCAACTGCACTCAAGCTATCATCTAAAATTAAAATTTCTGGATTTGTAATCAAGGCTCTACTAATTGCAATACGTTGTTTTTGTCCGCCAGATAAGACTACTCCACGTTCACCAACTATGGTATCAAAAGTAGCTGGCATAGAAATTATATCCCTATAAACTCCGCTCCATCTTGTTGCTTCTGCAACTTCTTCATCAGATAAATCAGGATTAGCAAATTTTACATTATCTCGAATTGATGCTGAAAATAATATTTGGTCTTGGGGAACATAACCTATTAAACTTCTTAAATCTGATAACTTATAATCATTTATATTATGATTATTTAATGAGATATTTCCCTTACTTACATCTCTTTCTCTAAGTAATAATTTTAATAGGCTTGTTTTTCCTGAACCAGTTGGACCTACTATACCCAGTGTTGCTCCTTTTTCTAAAGAAAAATTTATATTTGCAAGTGTCGTAACATCTTCATAAATAAATTCTTCTATATTATATTCTAATTTTCCATTTGCTATTGTTAGATTAGAATTTTCGTTGCTATCAACATCACTTTCTTCATTCAATAATTTTTCAATTCTTCCATAAGAAGCATTACCTCTTTGTATGATATTGAATAAATATCCCATAGCAAGCAAGGGCCAAACTAACATATCAAGATAGGTAATAAAAGTTACCAAGTTTCCTATTGTTATTTTATCAACAGATACAAAATAACCTCCCATAGTTAAAGAAATTAAATAACACAAACCTATAAATACCAAAATGGCTGGGTCGAATAAAACATCATATCGCATAGTTTTTAAATTTTTTGCATAAGTTTTATCATTAGTTTGCTTAAATTTCTCTACTTCTTGCTTACCGTAGTTAAATGCTTTTGTAACTTTGATACCCTTAACACTTTCTTGAACATTATTATTAAGTTCAGAAAATGAATTTTGAGATTCTTTGAAACTTAAATGAATTTTTTTTCCTAAACGATTAGTTGCAAAAGATAAAAATGGTAGGGGGATTAAAACTAATAAAGTTAATTCCCAAGATATACTTATAAACATTGTTAGCAGGGTTACAAAGGCAGTAATTGTTGCATCAACTGCTGACATAACTCCAGCTCCAGCAGTTTGCGTTACGGCATTTATGTCGTTAGTCGCATGAGCCATTAAATCTCCAGTCCTATATTTTTGATAAAATGACGGCGACATTTTTGTAAAATGAGAATAAAGTTTATAACGCAAAATTTTTCCCAGTCTACTAGACGAACCAAATAAATTTACACGCCAGATATAACGTAAAAAATACATGGCAAGAGCAGACAAGAGTAAAACAAAAACATCTATAAGCAACTGAGAATCTGTTAAATTACCGTCTGTAATTCCGTCTATCACGATACCTATAATTTTTGGTGGTATTAAATTTAAAATACTAACTAATATCAGTGATGATATGGCTATAATATATTGCTTCTTTTCAAGTTTTAAGAACCAACTCAATTTTTTTATGAGATTCATATAAATTCCTTTCTTCAAATTATAATGCAATAATTATTATAACAACTTTTACAAAAAAAAGTAAAGATTAATTAAATTTTTATTTAATAAGTTTTTATTTTTATAAAATTTTTTCCTAAATATTCTATTGCTAATTTATTTTATAAATTTTTATTTAGAATTTTGTCTAAAATTTCTTTTATATTTTTTTAATTAGAAAAATTATTTTTCTTTATAAAAAATAAAAACTAACCTAAAGTTAGATTTAGTTCCAACTTTTCAGGTTAGTTCATAATTTTATTCTTCTGATTTTTTATTTGATTTTTTTACTTTTTCTTTTTTTTGTAATTTATTATTTTCTGGATACATTACCTTGTCTACTAAGCCGTAAGCCAATGCTTCTTCAGCAGTCATATAGTTATCACGTTCTGTATCTCTTTCTATTGCCTTGATAGTTTGACCCGTTCTGTCAGCTAATATTTTATTTAATTTAGCCTTTGTTCTTAGGATATGGCGGGCAGCTATTTCTATTTCTGTTGCTTGTCCTTGAGCCCCTCCTAGTGGTTGGTGAATCATTACTTCTGCATTTGGCAAGCAATATCTCTTACCTATTGTTCCAGCAGCAAGTAAAAATGCTCCCATACTAGCGGCGATACCCATACATATAGTTACTACATCACATTTAATATGTTGCATAGTATCATAAATTGCAAACCCGGCCGTTACACTTCCTCCTGGTGAATTTATGTAGAAGTAGATTTCTTTTTCACTATCTTGTGCTTCTAAAAATAATAATTGACTAACTATTGAGTTAGCAACTTGGTCATTTACATCTGAACCAAGAATTACAATTCTATCTTTTAACAATCTTGAGTAAATATCATAGGCTCTTTCACCTTGTGAAGTCTGCTCAATTACTGTTGGAATTAAATTCATCTCTCTTCCTCCGTAAAGTTTTCTTATCTTAATTATACTTGAAATACTTGCTTTAGTAAAGAAATTAAAATAATTGTAGGACTGAAACAAAAAATTTATAAAACTTTTAAAAAAATTTTTTTCAAACAAAAAAATATTTAGCAGCCCAACCACTAAATATTTTTTATAAAATTAATTAAAAGATTATTTACTTACCACCTGTAAGAATGCTCTTTAAAGTTACCCATAATTGCATTAATACTATTGGTTGTGATGAAGGCATTTGGGCAATGTTTATTAACTATTTTTCTTAAAATGTGCATTTCATTTTGTTGGATAACTAAAATTATCATACGGCGTTTTTGATGACTATAGCCACCCTCTACGTCTATGATAGTAGAACCCCTATTCATTTTAGTATTTATAACTTCTACAAGTTCTTCTGTATCGTCGCAAATAATTGTACACTGAACATAGGCTGATAAAAATTTTTGAATAGTTATCATAGTTTGATTTCTAACAAAACTCATAATAAAGGCATACATAACGTAGCGAATATCAAAAGAAAACCAAATTATTAAATATATTATAAGATCCTGCACCAAAAATACCGTAGGAAGATTTAAATTAAATTTTTTAACAATATATTTCCCTGTAATATCAGTACCCCCAGTTGAGCCACCAGCTATAATAATAAAACTCATAGAAATACCAGATAGAATTCCAGAAAATATGGTAGCAACTAACTTGTCTTGCAAGTCTACCGGATGAATTACCAGGGGTAAATAATTAATTAAAAAGGCTGAAGATAGGACAACTATTGTTGTTAAAATCATAAAATTCTTTCCTACATAACGAAAACCTATATAAAATAAAGGGATATTTAACAGTAGCTGAGCTGTCCCTAAATTAATACCTGTAAACTTATTTAAAACAAAGGCAAGCCCCAAGGCTCCACCAGTTCCTAAATCATTAGCAGGTAGCAATATTCCTGCATAAACAGAAAATATAATTATTCCTACAAATAGAAATAAAAATTGTTTTGTAGTTTTCTTTTGTTCTACTTGGAAAAAAAAATCTTTAAACATAATTTTTCTCATTCTTTCATATATTTACCCTACTATTGTAATAAGTAATATAGAAAAAAGCAAGATGAAAATTATAAATATTTTTAAAATAAAATTAAAAGTTAATTTGCTTAATTTCAATTGCTATATAAAATATATACTAAGCCTATAATTAAATTCTTTATATTTAAAATTTTTAAATTATAATAAATATTACTATACAAAGGAATTAAAATAAATGAAAAAGATGGCAAATATCAAATAGTTTATGAGGGAACAGATGAGCAATATAAAGATATAATAAAAGATGCTCTAGAAAATTCTTCTGCTAGAGAGGCAACTGATTTAGATGATGCAATAGAAAACATAGAAATAAAATCTGCTAGCATGGAGTATCTAGTAAATAAAAATACTTTCCAAATTATATCAGCAACTACAAAAGCAGAATTTTATGTTCTTAATAAGGGACAAAGAAGTAGCGAGATTGTTACTATGATTTCAGAAACAGAATTTTCAAATATAAATAATGTTGCAGAAATAATTCTACCAGCAGAAGCACTTAATGCTCAAGTAGCATACAAGGACTAATAAATGTAAATTTGCAAAAAAAATATTATTATGTTATAATATCTCTGATTTGTTAAAAATCGGAGATATTTTTTTATAATTATAGCTCCCGAACTAAGTTTTAAAGTTTAAAATAAATTTACTTGCCGAGGAAAAAAGTTATCGAAAATTCGGCGGATACTTTTTCGGAATTTAGAGTTTCGTTAGATAACATACAAAAGAATTATTATTCCACAAAATTGTTACTATCTCTTACAATATTCAAAATAAGGTTGCATAAACCTTTATTTGCTTATGTAAAGAGTAGTATATAATCAACTCTATTTTCATAAGTAAATAGAGTTTTATTATTACTTATTAAAAAATAAATTAGGAGAAAAATATATGTGCGGAATTGTAGGTTTTATAGGAAATAATAACGGAGTAGATTTTTTAATTGACGGTCTTAGTAGTCTTGAATATCGTGGCTATGACTCTTGTGGGATAGCTGGAGTTGTGGATGGTAAAACAGAAATTATAAAAACTATTGGTCGTATTAAAAATTTAGAAGACTTAATTCCAAGTGATTTAGAATTAAATATCGGTATCGGTCATACACGTTGGGCTACACACGGAGGAGTGAATACAAAAAATTCACACCCTCATCAAAGTTTTAGCGGTAAATTTACCCTTGTTCACAATGGAGTAATAGAAAATTTTCAAGAACTAAAGGATAGATTTTTCAAAAAAATTCAAATGAATTCAGAAACAGATACAGAAATTATAGTCCAACTAATTGAACTTTTTGCAAAAGATGGTTTAACAACAAAAGAAGCATTTTTAAAAGCAATCTCAAAATTACATGGTTCTTACGCCCTATGTTTAATGGATAAAGAAAATGCTGATACTATCTATGTAGCAAAAAATAAAAGTCCACTTCTTGTAGGTTTGGGGCAAGACTGTAACTATGTTGGTAGTGACGCTCTTGCCATGATTAAATACACTAACAAATTTTTAGAAATTAATGACGGTGAAATAGTAACAGTAAAAAAAGATAGTGTTGTTATAGAAGATAGCACAGGTCAAAGTATCGATAGAAAATCTTTCACACCAAACATAAAATACGGGGAAATTGACAAGGGTGTTTACGCCCACTATATGATTAAAGAAATAAACGAGCAAGCATTTGCCATGCGTAATATAATTTCTGAATACTTTAAGGGTAAAGAAGTAAGTATTGATGAAGATATAATAAATTCAGTAAAAGAATCTGATAGATTATATATAATTGGTTGTGGTACAAGTTACAACGCTGGACTAGTAGGAAAAGAATATTTTGAAAAATGGGCAAAAATTCCAACAGAAGTTCACCTAGCATCAGAATTTGCTTATAACCTGCCCCTACTTTCAAAAAAACCAATGTTTATATTCCTATCACAATCAGGAGAAACTGCCGACCTACGTGCAGTTCTAACAAAAGTACGTGATAAATATCCAGAATTAAAATTTTTGGTTCTAACAAATGTAGATGCTTCAACCCTAAGTCGCGAATGTGATTATACTTTGCTCTTACACGCCGGAGTGGAAATTGCAGTTGCTTCTACAAAAGCTTATACTTCTCAAATTGCAATCTTGAGTATTCTTGCTTATGAAGTTGCTAAAAGATTAGGTAACAAACTAAAAATTGATATTGAAAAAGAATTATCAGTAGTTACTAATGCCATAGAATCTATTTTAGATGATACAAAAAATATTAAAAACTTAGCTACTAATCTCTTCACAGAAAGAAATGCTTTTTATATAGGACGTGGAGCTGACTACTATTCTGCTTGTGAAGCCGCCTTAAAATTAAAAGAAGTTTCTTATATTCAAACAGAAGGTTTTGCTGGTGGAGAATTAAAACATGGAACTATCGCCCTAATCGAGAAAAAAACTCCTGTTATTGCCCTAATAACAAGTACAAGATTAGACTTAAATACTCGTAGCAATATTAGTGAAGTTGCTAGTCGTGGAGCTAATACTTTAGTTATCACTCTTGAAAAACTTGCCCGCAAGGGAGATTATGCAATTCCTAATGTTCACGAAGAATTAGCACCTATAGTGAGTATTGTAGTAACTCAATTATTTGCTTACTATGCAGCTGTAAATCGTGGTTTAGATGTAGATAAACCAAGAAATCTTGCAAAATCAGTTACGGTAGAATAAAAATAAAAAATTTTTAAATAAATTTAACAAATAAAAAGTGAAAATAAATTATAAATTGCCGTGAAGTAATTAAATTTTAGAAATTATTTTTTATGAAACTTCAGAAGTTTTAGAAAGTATTTTTTAATATTTATTTCAAAATATTTTTTAATCTCTGCTTGTTAGATTACAAGACAAACCTTTTAAATCTGCTAGGTCAAAAATTAAATTGTCATTGGGTAGTTGTAAAACTGGCACGCCAACAAAGCCCCACAATTTTCTTTCTTCAAATTCTACTCTGCTATCTCGTAATTTTAAAAATTGTTTTAAGTTTGCCATAGAGTCTGTAATATTTACTTCTTGATACTGGATATTTTGGGCTTTAAGCTCAGCAACAAACGCTTGCGTATCTGGACACTTGTCGCTAAAAAATAAGATATATCTTGTCATATTCCCTCCTTATATTTTAAATAATATTTATAGCTATTATTATTAAGGCTAAGATTGCTAAACCACCTTGCTTTAATAAAATTTTAGGATTAGATGTTAAGGCTCCGTAAGCTGCTACTAAAACTACATAGACTAACAGTAAAATTTGCCATCTTAAATCTCCTAAAATTGTAGCTGTGATAATTAATAAACCTAGCAAACCGTTGTAAAGACCCTGATTTTTAAAAAGGGTATTTACTGATTTTCTTTCTAACTCTTCTTTAGACATTTCAAATACTCTTGATGTTGTTTTTGAAGTTGTTGCGATAGTTTCTAAATACATAATGTATAAAAATTCTAGTCCTGTTAAGATTGATAATATTGTGATTAATAAATTCATGTAATTCCTCTCTTTTATAAAATTATATATTCACATTATTCTCCCTTTGTTTGTGTTCTGTACATTTTACTGTAACGTCCACCTAGTTCAAGCAAGTCTTGATGATTTCCTGCTTCAACGAGTTCCCCGTAATGTAAGACAAAAATTTTGTCTGCATTTTTTATAGTTGATAGTCTGTGGGCAATTATTAGAGTTGTACGTCCTACTTTTAATTCTTCTATGGCACGACTGACATATTGTTCTGTTTGGCTATCAACATTGGCAGTAGACTCGTCCAAAATTAAAATTTTTGGATTTTTTGCTAAGGCACGAGCCAGACAGATTAATTGTTTTTCACCAGTCGAAAAATTATTACCTCCATCTTCAACTTTTGATTGTAGAGTTCTTCCCTGCTCTAAAATAAAACTTCCTCCCACACGTTCTAGTGATTTTTCTGCTAAATTTTCATCACCAGTTGGAGTTATATTGTCTAGCAAACTTCCTTCAAATAAAAATGAATCTTGTAAAACTATGGCTATCTGTTCACGCAAGTAATTACGGCTATAATTTTTTACATCTTCGCCACTTATACTTACCCTGCCCTTGTTAGCCTCGTAAAATTTAATTAATAAATTCATAATTGTACTCTTACCACTACCGGTAGAACCGACAAAGGCAACAGTTTGATTTTTTTCTATTTCTAAATTGATATTTTTTAAGACATAGCTATCATCTTTGTAGGCAAAAGATACGTCTTCAAATTTTATATTTCCTTGAAAATTATCTTTAGCTGTAATTTTTCCAGTATCTTCTTCTACTTTTAATTCTAAAACTTCTCCAATATTTACTGCGGCACTAATCGCCCTTGTATAGACTGAAATTTCTGCTGTAAAATCAGTCAAACGATAAATAATATCTTGGCTGTAATTAATAAAAAGATAAGCCATTCCGATTGTAATACCGAATTTATTATCATGAAAATATGAGTAGCTGTAATAAAAAATTACTGCCGTAAAAATTAATATTTGTAAAAAACCTGTCAGAGTATGCAACAAAGTTGCGTCAAAAAAATTAATTTTCAAGCCGTATTTATAGCGTCTATCGTTGGCTTTTTTCCAATAATTTAAACTCTCTTCTTCTTTATTAAAAGATTTTATAATTTCTAAATTTTGATAACTTTCATTTATAATAGCACTACACTCTGAATAAGTTTTACGATATTTTATCATGGTATTAACAGTAAATTTATTGTAAAGCACCATTATAAAATACATAAGTGGTATCAAAAGCAGCATAAAGAATGCAAAGTAAATATCTACGCTAAAGAGAACGATATAGATAAAAAATACTTTTAAAAATATTACTACTATATTGACAAAGGTATCGGTAAAAAATTTTCTTATTACATTAGCATCACTTATTATTCTTGAAACCACAGAACCTGCTGGCATATTATCAAAATAACTGATAGGTAAATTTTGAATATGGTCATATATCCTTGTTTGAATACTCACATAAACCTTGTTTGCACCAGCAACCAAAAAAATATTTCTGATGTAGGTAAGTAGACCTGAAGCCATTTGCATTATTCCGTAACCTGCAACAATAAGCAGGGAACGATAGATTATTTTTTGGGTGATAGTTCCCTCGACATTATCAAAAATTTTGGCAAGAAGATAAACTGCCACTACACTTCCTAAAGTTGATAGCAAGGCTGCACCCAACCCAAAAATATATTCACGTTTAGCATCTTTCATATAAGGAATGAACTGAAATAAAGTTTTGTTATTCTTCTTCATTTTTTTCTACCTCCTTATTTTGATATTCGTCTAACTCTTTGTACCACAGACAAGTTTTTATCAAGTCTTCATGGCTACCTAGTCCGATAATTTCACCCTCACTAAGAACGACTATCTTATCAGCATGACGAACCGCAGAAATTCTGTGGGCTACAATAATATTTGTTTTGCCTTGACGACTATTTTTAATATTAGCTATAATATTTTTTTCTGTTGTTGCATCAACTGCACTAAGACTATCATCTAAAATTAAAATTTCTGGATTGCCAATTACAGCTCGAGCAATTCCGATACGCTGCTTTTGACCTCCAGATAGGGACAGACCATTTTCTCCAATTAGAGTTTCTACTCCATCTTCAAACCTATCAACATCTTTTTTTAAATCAGCAATAAGTAAAGCCTCTTCTAAATTTTCTTCAAGATTATTTCTATAAAACAAAATATTTTCTTTTAAACTTTTAGAAAATAGTTGGTACTCTTGCAGAGCTATGGCTACTTTAGACCTTATTGAATAGTCGTAATATTTTTCGATACTTTTTCCGTCTAAAATTAATTGATTTTCTGCTACCGGGTACAGACGCAATAATTGTTTTACTAAGCTTGATTTGCCTGAACCTGTTTTGCCAACTATGCCGATAGTTTCTCCCTTGTTAATTTTTAGATTAATATTTTTTAAAACTTCTTCATTGTCATATTTAAAAGAAAAATTTTTAAATTCTATGGCACTATCAAAATCGAAATTTTCTGTTGCTAAGTCATTGTTCACTAGAATTTTTTCATTTTCAATTTCTTCGATACGCTCCATTCCCTTTTTAGTTTCCACCCAAGAAATTATAAATTGTGATAGGGCTATGTAGGGCCATTGTATCAAAACAAGGACAATAAAAATTGCCATAATTCCGCCGATAGTCATTTGTGATGACTGAATTAAATAGAAACCATATACAACAGAAATAAAATAAGAAACTGCTGTTGAAATCATATTAATTGGCTGGAATAGTTTAACATTTTTCATATATTCTAAATTATTATCAGCATAAAGATTTAATTTTTCTACAAAACTTTGTCTTACTTTATTTAATAAATTATAGGTACGAATAACTCTTACACCCTTAACATTTTCTAAAGTTTCGTCTGTAATCTTATCCATAATTTTTAACATTTTGTCGTAATAAATTTCCTGCTTGCCCTTATGACGATACAGATAAATTGTTTGAATTATGTAGGGTAAAATTATTAGTACCGTATAGGTAAGTGTTGACTTAGAAAAAATTAAAAAAGTGATATAGCCGTTATAAATAACTCCCTCTAAAAAACAAAAAAGACCAAAAGAAGCCATGGGACTTATATAGTCAATAACATCATTGGTAGACCTACTTATAACATCACCTATACTAATCTTATTAAATAAAATTGGCGTATGCTTATAAACTGCCTCTTGCACATCTTGGCTCAAATATTTTATAGAAGAAAAGTAACCTAGAAAAGTAATATAGTCATTTAAAGAACTAATTAAATATTTTAAGACACCGACAAGAAGTAAAAGCAAAGTTTCTCGAACAACGTCATTATAGGTTATAGTATTTGTTGAAATACTATCCACAATATAAGACACCCTCGTTACAGGATAAAGGGTCAATAAATTTGAAATCATGGAAGTTATCGTTACTGCAAAAACACGCCACTTATCTCTTTTAAAAAATCTTAAAACACTATTCACAAAATCCCCTCCTTACTACATTTTAACATCATATAATACTAGCATAAATAAAAATTTTTTTCAATTTTAAAATTACAAAAATAATTAAATAAATCCTTAAGAAAAATATCAAATAAAATTTCACTTAAAAATATTTCAAAATCAAACTATAAAAAAATTTCTAAATTATTTTGGAAAAAATTTTTATTTTTATGTGGCAAAGCAAAAAAACTTTTAAAATTTTATTAATCTTTCCAGCAAAAAAATTTTTTAATGTACTATACTTAGCAAAACTTTTTAAAATTTCAATAAGTATTTAAAAAAACATTATACTTCTACTAGTAATAAATTCAAAATTAATTTTCTTTTAGAAAAAATAAAAAAAATATTTAGCCTAGCTTTTTACTAAACTAAATATTTTCTTTATTATTTACTTGCTAACCATTTTTTAAAGTTGGCTATGAAATTCAAATAAACATTCTTATTTTGATAGGCTGGCAATTCAGCTAAAAACACCTGCTTTGGTAAGATAGTCTGCCCCTTTTTAGTTGCAAGGACTATTACTCTTTGTTGATTTTTATTTTTAAACATTTCTTCTGGCAAGACAATAAAGGCATTAAAATTAATATCTTTTTCAATAAACTTTTTAATTTTTTCATCAAAGTTCATTATTTCTTTTGGCATAAGCAAAACTGCAAGACCATCATCTTTTAAATAATTTGTTGCCTGCTCTAAAAATAATAGGGCATTTAGGCTATAACCTTCCTCGCTACATAATTTAAAATTAAGGCTGTTGTCTTCATCAGTATAATAACCATAGGGCGTATCACTAACAATAACATCTTGCTTGGGAATATTTATTTTTTTTAGTCCGTCTTGGTTGATAATATCTACTTTTTGTTCCAGCAAATTAAAAATATTTGCTTGTAGACTAGCATAATCAAAATCTACATCAACAGATGTAAAGTTAGTTTCTAAATTTAATTTTTCCGCTAATGAAAGTAAGAGTGTTCCACTACCACTAGCCAAGTCTGTTACACTAATTTTTTTATCGTCATAAATTTCTTTAACTAGATTAGCTATATAAAAACCTATAATTTCTGGTGTAACATTATAGTTAATATTTTGCAATTCCTTAAAAGATTTTAAAACTAAAAAGTGATAAACTTTTTTTATTTCTTCCTTTGAATAATTATCTACTATTTCAAAATATTCATTATCATCTTCTAACTTTAAATATTTTACAAGTGCCTTTAAATAATTATCACCTGTTTTTGTTTTTATCTCTTCAGTTTTACTATCTATTTTATTAAATAATTTTTCTATATTAGACATATATACTCCTAAATAATTTTATAATTTATATTTTAAGATTAATATAAATCTATCTTATTAAAATATATAGCTAGTCATACTTAAAATTATAACTAGCTAATTTATAATCTTAACTTCCTTTTTCAAACTTTCATTTAATTTGGCTCTTAAATTAGAAAAATCTTCTTTGATAACTACCGTATCAGCTATATAGTCATGTAAACCTTTTTTTCTATTTGTAAAAGCTACTGCTAAATAAGGTAGCAAGAATAATACTTGAGATAAAAATCTTCCTATTATTTCCCTGTAAAAAGTATCTACTAAAGAAAGTTTTTCTCCATTATATTTTTCAACTTTTAATTTTAATAGCATCTTACCTAAAGTTTGAGATAAGAAATAAGTCATAGAAAGGAAATAAAGAAAATAAGTAATGGCAAATAAAATTGTATAATTAAATACTGGTATGCTGTAATCAAAATCTAAAAAACCAAAGGTCAAAGTATTAAGTAATCTTGTTAAATGAATTACAATTAATAAGTCTACTAAGTAGGCTACAAATCTAAGGAAAAATCCTCCATAAAAATTTTTAGAAATACTTAAATATTCATCTAGTGTATTTTCTATTTTTATATCCTTAGCCTTTTTATTATGATTTTCTTCAGTATTTTCTTTTATTTGATTTTCAAAATCTGAAAAATTATTGTTTACTTGTTCAGTAGTTTTAGTAGTTAAATTATTTTCAGCAATATTTTCTTCTTCAATGTAATTAGTTTCTTTTGGGTTATTTTGTTCACTCATAAGTTTACTCCTAACCTAAATAATTTCTTTGGATATTTGTTTCTGCTGATGCAGACTGAATTTCTTTTACTATTGATTTTGATAAACCATTAATAAATCTATTTAACAGTCCTGCATTAACATCAATAGCCTTGTATTCTACCACTTGAGCATTAGATATTTTTTTATCAGCTTCTATATCACTTATTAACTCTTTTTGCGAAGCTATTTTGTCAATCAAACCATTTTTTAGGGCTTGCTCTGCACTATAAATTCTTCCATCTGCTAGAGATAATACTTTTTCCCTATCCATGTTACGACCTTTGGCTATAAGGTCTACAAAACGATTATAAGATTCTAAATTCAGTTCTTTATAAGTTGCAATAGTTGCTTCATTCATATCCTCTGTTAAGCCACCAACTGCTTTTTGTTCTCCTGAACGAATAATTTGATTTTTTATACCGTGTTCATTTAAAAATTGTTGGGCAGAAAGATTACTCATGATTACCCCTATGGAACCTGTAATAGTTTCTTGATGTGCATATATTTTTTTAGCAGCCATAGAAATATAATAACCGCCAGACGCAGCTAAACTTTCCATTGAAACATAAACATCTTTACCACTTTTTACCAAGGCGTTATATAGTTCATTACTTTCATATACACCACCACCTGGACTATCTACTACAAGTAAAATTGCTTTTACATTAGGGTCGTTTTTTGCCATGTGAATTTGGTTGATTACAGAATAAGCCGCTTCTTCATCTGCCATTGCATCATCAATAGTTCCCTTAACTTTTATACGTTGGATTACATTACTGCTATCTCCATCACGTAAAACTATTTTACTACCAGTAATTTCTTTATTAAGTAAAGATTTTACAAATGAATTATCATCAGATTTTTTATTTACAGAAACAGAATTTCCAAAAGATATTGACAATATTAATATTACTACTGATGATATTAATGCTATTAGTCTTTTCTTATTTTTCATTGATTACGCTCCTTGTTTGACACTAAATTTATTGTATTTCTTTAAAAATAATAATTCTGCATTACCCGTAGAACCATTTCTGTGTTTTGCGACAATTACTTCTACGGTTGCTACATCCTTGTTTTCTGGCATGTCTTCATCCTTATCACGATTATAGTAGTCGTCTCGGTATAAAAATGCAACAATATCGGCATCTTGCTCTATACTTCCCGATTCACGCAAATCACTCATCATAGGTTTTTTATCTTGACGACTTTCCACACTACGAGATAATTGAGAAAGGGCTACTACTGGACATTCTAATTGCCTTGCCATCTGTTTTAAACTTCTTGAAATTTCTGAAACTTCCTGCTGCCTATTATCAGTTTTTCTTGAACTCTGTAATAGCTGTAAATAATCTATAATTATCAAATCTAAGCCAGCTTCATTTTTTAAGGTCTTGCACTTGGCTTTAACTTCATTAACCTTGATAAAAGGACTATCATCTATATAGATATTTTTATTATTTAAAAAAGCCATACCCACCTCAAGAGCTTGCAGGTCTTCTTGCGACATATTTCCTGTGCGAATTTTCTCCGAATCAACCATACCTTCACTACAAAGCATACGAGATACTAACTGTTCTGCCCCCATCTCTAATGAAAATAAAGCTACCGTTTTTTTATTTTCAGGTTTTTCGTTTCTCCCTGCAACATTTAAGGCTATATTAAGTGCGAATGCTGTTTTGCCCATAGACGGACGAGCCGCTAATATAACCAAATCTCCCTTAGAAAAACCATGCAAAATATTATCTAAAGTTGTAAAACCAGTCGGCACTGCATTATTATTTCCATCACCGGTCATCTTAGCGATAATTTCATTAAAAACGTCTTGAGTTACATTTTTTATATCCTTAAATTCAGAAGTTTTTGCTCTTTCTGTCGCTCTTTCTATTTGCTCCATTAGCGTTGCAACTATCGAATCAAGGTCAGTTTCTCCATCATTCATTTTTTTAATATTATTTGATAAGACACTCTTGACTTCCCGATAAATAGAATTACGTTTTACTATATTGGCATAATGGCTAACATTTCTTGATGTTGGTGTAATCTCATAAACTTCTACTATATAAATTGAGGCGTCAATATTTCTAAAGGCTCCCTTGCCATAGACTTCACTAAAAATAGTTGCATGGTCGGGTTCTATATTTTCATCATTTAATTTGATTATTGCCCTATAAATTTCTTTATTACGCTCATCTATAAAATCATCTTCTTCTAAAATACCACGAACTTCAACTAGCTTATCAGAATCTATCATCAAGGCTCCTAAAACAGATTGCTCTGCCTGGAGTATTGCCTCATATTCATTATTGTTCATACTTTCTCTCCTTTCTTATAGGATAATGAAATAATTTTTAATTTTAGTAAGAATTTATTTAACTTCTTATTGCAATTTAATTATTAAAATTATTTTTCTACTACATGAACTTTTATCACACCTTCTACTTGGTTGTGCAGTTTTATTTTTACATTTGTGTAGCCTAATGATTGAATACCGTAAGGTAATTCAATTTTTTTCTTGTCAACTTTTAGGTCATGTTGTTTTCTTAATTCTTCTGCTACTTGTTTTGACGAAACTGAACCGAATAGACGACCACCCTCACCAGCTTTTACAAGTATTTTGATTTCTAATTTTGATAATTTTTCTGCGACTTCTTTAGCCTTAGCCAATTCTTCAGCCTTATCTTTTTCTTTACGTTGTTGTTGACCTCTTAATACTGCCATATTGGCATTATTAGCCTCTAAAACTTTTTTATTTGATAAAAGAAATTTTGCATAACCGTCAGCAATTTCTTTGACCTCTCCTTTTTTCCCTTTTCCTTTTACATCTTCAATAAAAATTACTTTCATTTAATTTACCTCACTTTTTAATTTTTTCTTCTTAATTGAATAATTTATTTTGAAATTAATATTTCTTCAATAGCCTTGATAAGTTCAACTTTTACATCTTCTAAATTATCTCCACTTATCTGCGTAGCAGCATTAGATAGATGTCCTCCACCACCCAAACGCTCCATAACAACTTGAACATTTAAGTTGCCTAAAGATCGGGCTGATATTCCTATTTTGTCTTTTCCTAATTTACCCACTACAAAACTAGCATCAATTCCTTTAATTGTTAAAAGTATATCAGCACTCTGAGCAAGCATAACATTAGTATATTCTTTATAGTCAGGAGCAAGAGATACTAAAATGTTATCAGCTATCTGAGTAGCCGAACTAATTATTTCTGCCCTATTAATAAAGTTTTCTAGTGGCTCTTTAAGAATTGCTTTTATTTTTATAGGGTCTGCCCCATTACTTCTTAAATAGGCTGCCGCATCGAATGTTCTTGATCCTGTTCTTATAGCAAAATTTTGTGAATCAACAACAATTCCACCCAACATAATGGTTGCAGATAAATTATCTAATCTTTTACCCTTAGCTTGATATTCTATAAGTTCTGCTATAAGTTCAGAAGCTGATGAAGCATAGGGTTCTATATAGGTTAATAGAGGATTAGCAATTATATCTTCCCCTCTTCTGTGGTGGTCGATTATTACTTTTTTGTTAGCCTTATTTAATATGCCTACATCTATTACCCTGTCAGAATCTGACGTATCTACTATTACCAAAGTTGTTAGAGGTGTCATCAAGTCCCAAGCCTTATCGCTATCAACAAAAATTTCAGCTAAATTCTCTTCTTTTTCAATTTCGGTCATTATTTTTTTAATAGTTTCATCCTTATCACTATCATTTAAAACAATGTAACATTCCTTGTTATTAAGTTTTGCAAATTCGTAAATTCCTATACAAGCTCCTATGGCATCAAAGTCTGGTTGAATATGCCCCATAACTATAAGCCTATCACTTTCTTTTACAATATCAGCTAGGGCATTAGAAATGACACGCGCCTTAATACGAGTACGTCTTTCTTGAGGATTGGTTTTTCCTCCATAAAGTCTGATAGTACCGTCAACTTCTTTTATGGCAACTTGGTCGCCCCCTCTTCCTAAAGAAAGGTCTAAGGCTGTTTTGGAAAGTTCTCCCAATTCTGGTAAAAAGTCAGTTCCCAAACCAACACCAACACTAATTGTTACTTGGGTGTCAAATTCTTCTTTTAAATTTCTAATTTCATCTAGTATGGAAAATTTTTCTTTTTCTATAATTTTTAAGTCTTTAATATTAAGTAGACCTAAAAATCTATCTTCATCAGTACGCTTTAGATATACCCCATTTTTCTTAGCCCAATCAGTAAGCATACTTGTTATTTTTGAATCTAGTCTAGTCGCTACTTCATCTTCTAAGCCGTCATAAACTTCTTCTTGATTATCAATATTTATAGACATTACTACTGGTCGAGTATCCCTAAATCTCTGCATAACAACCTTAATTTCTGTAATATCAAAAAAATAAATATATCCACTATCTTTTTTATAGTTTACCCTGAAATATTTGTCTTCTATGATAAACTGGTTGTCGACTGATGCTTCTACTCCAAATAAAGATTTTATTTCTGGGATAACTTCTAATATATTTTCTCCTATAATATCATCTAAGTCTAAGTGCTTATAGATATAATTATTTGCCCATTCAATATTATTTTTTTCATCAATAATAATAATTCCAATAGGAAATTTATTAAGCCCCTTGTCAGAAGAATCCTTAATTTTATTTGTTATTTCGTTTACATACTCCTGATTAGTCTGTTCAATTTTTCTACCATACATATATGCTGGTAAAAACAAGCCAATAATTACAGCAAGATAGACAAAAAAACTGTATATATCAATTAATAATAAAATTATTCCTCCTAGTACCACAAAAGCAGTTGCAATACTAAGATAAAAATTTCCTTTTTTAAACATCTACTTACCTCCTTTATGCCTAGAGTACATTTCTCTAATTTGAAATACAGAATCGACAATTCCAATAATTTCAAATATAGAATTAAATAAATATGCAGATACAGCTAATAGTGTTTTTACAAACATATTATTTTTATTTTTAATTTCTACAAAATAAAAACAAGTGAACAAACCATTTAAGACAAAAATCCAACGGAATATATAAAGAGAATTTTCCAATATTAGTAGGCTCATATCATACTTATTACTTATTAATAGCTGTGCAAAGTACACGATAAAAGATAGTATCACATAGTAAATAGTATATCTTGAACGTACCAAAACATAACTAAACCTAGGAAATACTGGCGTTATTACCTTCTCTTTTGATAAAAATATTAGGCTATAATTTAATAAAATTAAAGAATATAAAAATATGGTAGAAAAGACAAGCGATGGGAAATGCCTTTTTATATCTTCAAAACTTAAACGTAATAAATCAACATCAATATTTGTTTGCAAGCTAACTACGCTTCTTATATATTCATCAATATAGTTTTGAATAGCTTGAGGATTGAAATTGATATAGCCTAATTTTATTAAAATGCTAAAGGATAAACTTATAGAAAAAAATAAAAATACTGCTGTGTAAACTAATATTAATATTTTTGAAAATCTATTAATTATAGAAAAATATATTATTAAAACTATAATAGTGTGTATTATCGTCCAAATAAGAGCATAGTAACTACCGAATAAAAGGGCAATTAATATGGATAATGAGGCAAGTGGTGTGAAAATTTTATAGCCCTTAGCTCCTAGTGTATATATGGCAAGAGAAACAGAAGCTATTCCTGTAATAAGCCATATATTCAAAACAATTCCTAACGAATTGATTAATAAATATGAAATACTGTGTAGCCATATTTTTTTTCTTTCTGGTTCTCTAAAGAAAAATTGTTTACTAAAAATTAATTGTAATTTTTTTTCAAACTTAGCAACTTCATTAGTCAATATAGTTGCCTCCTTAACAATTTGATTAATCTAAAAATTAATCTTATTTTTTAATTTTAATATATCTCAATCATTTTATTATACCCTATTAGTAATTTTTTGGCTAGTATATTGAAAATAAAAGAGCAGTTATCTTACATAGCTATCCTCTTATTTATTCTTTACTCTAAATTTTAATAGAAAAATACTAATTATTGATAATATTAATGTTATTAAAAATATGGATTTATTTTGGTTAAACCCAAGTAGACCATCTTTTAAATGTCTTGCCAAAACAACATATACGTAATCTCCATAATAAATTCCTAAAGCAAAAAAGGCTTGATAAACCCCCATACTTATATTGCGATAATATTTGTCGAAGTATTGCATAGCCATAGAAATTAGAAGATTATAGATACCTCCATAAAAAAAGCCGTTAAAAATATAAGCAACATAAACGATATAGGGATTATTAACATAAAGAGCTACTAAGAAAAATATTATGGCTAATAAGAATGAAAAAATCATAGTTCTTTGAATACCAAATTTTTTAGCAAAATAGGTTCCAGCCAGTATTCCGGCAATTAATTGTGGCAGAGCAAAAACAGTATCCATATAAGCTAACATAAGAGGCGACATTTTCAATTCAACCTTGCCAAAAGTAAGCATATTAGCCCCACTCGTTGAAAATTTTATAAAGGAAACTAATAGGGCTAAAAGACAAATATAAATAAAACTCTTATGTTTGATTACTACTTTTAATTTATCAAATGAAAAAATTTTTTCTGTCGGTATGTAATCTTTCATCTTAAAACTTAAAATAAATGTTAGTAAGGCTAAAAATCCAGCAAAAAGCCACATAAAATTATAATTTTTATATTGGTCATAAGTAAACAGATATTGTATAGGTGCTGCTATAAACTCTGCCAGAAGTGGTGCTACCGATAGGATAGAAACCGACACTACCACTTCATCACTTTCAAATGTTTCTGAAAAAATAACATTAAACATGGCTAGCATGGTAGCTCCAAGACCCAAAGCTAGAGATGAAAAATAAAGGCTATCATAAGAAGGTTTATAAAAAACTAAAAATGATGAAACCACTAAAGTAAATAAGGCTATCTGAATAAAGAATTTTCTTTTCTTTAAAATATCACTTATAACAAACATGGGTAGCCTAACAAATAAACTCATTAAACCATAAGCAGCAGCTATTTGGGCTGCCATTTCTGCCGTTAGGGACAAGCCTCCTTGTTCTGCGGGAGTTATGGCATATAATTTTCTATATGCCCTAATAATACTTATTGTTGACCAAAATAAAACTAAAATCCAAAAAATAATAATTTGATTTTTATTTAATTTATATTTTTTTGTTAAAAAAATAACGACAGCTAAAATTATAAAAATCATTACAATAGAAAATAAAATTTTAATCTTTCTCAATCCTCTCTTATATATTTTCCTATACATTATAGCAAAAAAAATTTTTTTATACTATTTTAATTAATTCAAAACAAAAGTGAGATTATTAATAACCTCACTTTTTAAATTTTATTTTTATTTTATTAAATTCTAATAAGAATTTTAATTTTTTGATTTATATTTTCATTTATAATAAATATTTATTATTTTTTATATAACTATTAAGCTACATTAAAAATTACATTTATAAATTATATTAATTTAAAATTATCTTTGTAAAATAAAATCTTGTAAATAAAAAATTTAATTCTTATTAATAATCTGCTATGCCTAGAGCTATTTTTGCATAGCGAGACATTTTATCCTTTGTCCAAGGTGGATCCCAGATTAATTCAACATCTACTGCTTTTACTTCGTCAATACCTAGCATAGCCATTTCTACCTGTTCAATAATTAGCGGAGCTAGGGGACAACCCATAGAAGTAAGTGTCATTTCTACGATTGCATGACCTTCATCATTCATCTTAACATCGTATAACAAACCAAGATTTACTATATCAATACCTAATTCTGGGTCTATAACCGTTTCTAAAGCCTCAATAACTCTATCTTTTAGTTCTGACATGTGTGCTTCCTTTCTATTTTTTTATTATTATAACATATTTATTTCTTTTCTGGATAGCGTCTAGCTACATCTTTCAATTTTTCAGTAATAATATCCTTGGGGTCTACTCCCATGTGATAACACATAGATAAAGAATAAATTAGAACATCTGCCAACTCATCACAAACTGCCTTTTTGTCAAAATTATTGTCCTGCCACTGAAACTGTTCCAAAAGTTCTGCCGCTTCAATAATAATACTACGAGCCAAATTCGCCTCCGTATTAGATTCTATCCAGCCTCTTTTTTCCCTAAATTCTACAATAGTTTTCTTCAATTCTTCCATAATGTTCCCCCTATAAATTTATTTAATAACTTCCCTATTTTTTAAGTCTGTATGTAGTTTATTAAATTCAAATATTGTCAATGTTTCACTTCTCCTACTAGGTTCTATACCCAAACTTTGACAAGCTGACAACAAAGATTCTTTTTTATCTTTTCCAGAAATTGCAATAAGATTATTCATTAAAGTTTTACGACGCTGAGCAAAACAATTACGTACAAAATTAAAAAATTCTTCTGTATCTGCAATATAAATATCCTTTTCCTTTTTAGTCATAATTTTCACCACTGCACTCTCAACATTAGGAGCTGGGACAAAAACTTTTTTAGGTACGGTAAATAAATATTCAACATCAGTATAATAATTTAATAATATGGTTAAAGAATTATAATCTTTCGTTCCGACTTTAGCATTCAAACGATTAGCAACTTCTTTTTGCATCATAACCACATAACCGTCTATTAAACTTGTATTTTCTAATAAATGAGTTAGGATTGGTGTGGTAATATAATAAGGTAGATTTGCAACTAGCATAATCTTAGAACAAGTAGAAAATTTTTCCTTAATAATTTTATCAACATCAACCTTTAATATATCCTTATTAATGATTTCTACATTATCATAAGCAGCTAAGGTATCTGCCAAAATCGGCAATAATCTGCCGTCTATTTCAAAAGAAATCACCTCTTTTGCTGACTTGGCTAAAACTTCTGTTAAAGAACCAATACCAGAACCTATTTCTATAACTCCAGTATCCTTATCAATACTAGCTGAATTAACTATTTTATTTAAAATATTACTATCAATTAAAAAATTTTGACCTAAACTCTTCTTAAAATTAAAATTATATTTTTTTAAAATTTGAAAAGTTTTTTTAGAAGTTCCTATCATACATAATCCTCTATCTTTTTCATCGTTTCTATCAATTTTTCTTTAGAAATACTATACATATTCAACTTATTTAGTAGCTGTTTGCCATTTGTATATTCAATATTCAGCTCTTCACACAACTTTTCCCTAAGTATTTTTGACAAGCTACCCCCAACCAAACCAAGTTCTATCAACAAATCATTACTTATATCGTATTTCAGCTCACTAGCAGGAGTATAACATTTTTCCAAAGCAAAAATAATATCTTCCTTGCTCGCAGCTTCGATACCTATTTTCCCCTTACTATCAATAGCTTTTTTACTAGAAATATAAGCATGCTTAGCAGTAGGAATATGACGTTCAATTATATTTCTAATTCTCTTGCCAGCATAATCAGGGTCAGTTAAAACTATTATACCACGATTTTTATTTAAAACTTTTAATCTTTCCAATTTTTCTCTAGTAATAGCTGACCCGTTCGTTTCAAAAGTATCACAATCAAGAGCTTCTTTCACCCTATTTGTATCATCTCTTCCTTCAACTACAATAATTTCTCTTATTCTCATTTCTTATCCTTAAAAAATTTATTCTACTTATAATAACACATTTCAAAATTCCTAACAATTAAAAAATAAAGTTTTAAATTTTAAAATATAATTTTTCAGCAAAAAATATAATTTTGATAATTTCAAATTAAAAATAATTTTTACTATAAGAAATAAATAAAAAACTACTTAAAATTTTTAAAAATATACTAGCTCTTATCAATTAAAAAACAAAATAAAAATTATTAATTTTCTTTATACATTCTAGCAAACTATTTCATATTTTATTGTATTGACTAGGCTTATTTTTACTAGTTATAATTAATTTGTAACAAATAATAAAATAAAATTTGGAGGTTATTATTTAATGACTAATAATTGGTTAAACTTAGAAAATAAAGTAGCAGTAGTAACAGGTGCTTTAGCTGGAATGGGTTCAAAAATTTGTAAAAAATTTGCTATGCAAGGAACAAATGTTGTCTTAGTAGATTTATTAGTAGACAAAGCAAGAGAGTAGGCTAAAGAACTTAACACTAAATACCGAGTAAAAACTTTAGAAATTAAATGTAATACTACAAGTGAAGAATCGGTAGACGCGGCAGTGAAATTAGTAAAGGAAGAATTTTGACGTGTCGATATTTTAGTAGACGTGTTGATATTTTAGTAAATACAGTAGCGATTTTACACTTTGCTCCATTTGAAGATTTAGATATGGCTGATTATGATGCAACTATCAACGTAAACATCAAGGGATATTTCTTAATGACACAAGGTTTTGGATGTATAACGATTGAACAAAAATACGGAAATATAGTTCACATATCATCAATAGCTCCTCACTTCCCAGAAAGATACTCTGGTGCATACACAATGACAAAAGCAGCAGTAAATATGTTATCTAAACAAGTTGCAGCTTAGTGGGGAAAACATGGAGTAAGAAGTAATTTTATCCTACCTTGCTTTGTACAAACTCCATTATCAGCCAGTTTTTATGCTGACCAAGAAGTAGAAGAAGGACGTAAACGACTAACAGCTTCTAAACGTATAGGTAATGTTCAAGATGTAGCTAACGCTGTTCTTTACTTATCAAGCGACCTCTATAATTATACAAACGCTACAAGATTTACGATTATAAGGTGTCTTTGATATTATAATGGGTGATATGACACCAAAACCAGGTGGCAGACGTGGTTAAGCAATAGAATATTTAAAAAATAGAAAAAAATAAAAGAAGTGGAAAATTTCCACTTCTTTTATTTTAATTTACTGTGTGAATTTGAATATATAAAGTAAACAGCTAATCCAATAAACAACCATACAAAGAAGATTAACCAAGTTAATGAACTAACAGTAAATAATAATAAAAATCCGAATATTAAAATAGCTATTCCTGGCAATACTGGAACTGCTGGCATAACAAATCCTCTTTTAGTATCTGGATGTGTTTTTCTAAATACTATTGTTGAATAAGAAACTAACATGAATCCTATCATAGAAGATACATTTGCTATTTCTGATAATTGATCAAGAGGTAAAAAGCCTGTAAAAATAGCAGCGGAAATACCTACTAACCAAGTTATAGTACTAGGTACATGTTTTTTGTTAACACTAGTTAAAGCTTTAGGTAACAAGCCGTCACGAGCCATTGTAAAACCAATCCTAGCACTTGCAAAAATGAATGACAAGACTCCTGCCATAAGTCCTATGGTCGCTCCTAGAGAAATTATACCTGCAACTTTGGTTTGACCAACTTTATTTAAAACATAAACAAGAGCATTACCTGAACCTAATTCAGAATAATGAACTGCTCCCGTTAAAACAAGACAAACCATCATATAAATTATAGTACATATTAATAACGTGATAATAATTGCCCTAGGCATGGTTTTTTCAGGATTGATTGTTTCTTCTGATGAAGTTGATATAGCATCAAAACCTAAATAAGCAAAGAATACAGTTGTCGCACCTAACATTACACCATTAACCCCAGTAGGAGCAAAATTATCAGTCAAATTATGTGGTTGAACATAGAAAGCACCTACTATAATAAATAAAACTACTACTCCTATTTTTATAAATACCAAAAAATTATTGATAATTTTACTTTCACTTGTTCCTCTTGAAATAATAAATGTAAGTAGCAATACAAGTAATATAGCAGGGATATTCCCATAACCGCCTTCTTTTGGTATGTTTAAAAATTCCTCTGGCAGGTTTATATTTAAGCCTGCTAGTAATGAATTAAAATATTTTGACCAACCAGCAGCAACAGCGGCGGCAATAATTATATAACCCCCCATAAGTACCCAACCTATTCCGTAAGCACCAATTTCTCCAATTGAAACATACATGTAAGTATAAGTACTACCACTAGATGGTAAAGCAGAAGCCATTTCTGCATAACATAAAGCTACAATTGTACAAGCAATACCTGCTATTAAAAAAGAAAAAATTATAGCTGGTCCTGCACTAGCTGAGGCTATACCTGTAAGAACCATTACTCCAGAACCAATAATTGCACCTAAACCAAATAAAATTAAGTCTATTGTTTTCAGTGTGGGAGTAAGGGTTTTTTTCTTATTTTCATTCAGTATATTTGTAATAGATTTTTTTCTAAAAATACTCATATTAATATCCTCCTTTTAATAAATATAAACACAGTATAAACTGTTTTAAAATTATAACAGAAAAGAAAAGAAAAGAAAAGAAAAGTGAAATATGCTTTTTAATTTTTAAAATAATTATATTGTTATTTTAAATTAAAAGTTATTATCATATTTATAATATTAATATGAGAAATAAAAATGTTTAGTTTAAACTATTTCTATTTTAGAAAGCTTTTGCTACTTCTACATATTCATATCCTAAATCATCCGCTACTGCTTTATAAGTTACATGACCATTTAGAGTATTTACTCCACCTGCTAATTCAGGAAAACGTTCAATTGCTCTTTCTAATCCTAGGTTTGCAATAACTTTAATATATTTAGAAGTTGCATTACATAAAGCATGAGATGATGTGATTGGTACAGCCCCAGGAATGTTAGCTACAGAATAATGTAAAATTCCTTCTTCTACAAATATTGGTTCAGAGTGGCTTGTCGCACGTCCTTCAGTATATTCTGTTGACCCACCTTGATCAATAGCTACATCAACAATTACAGAACCTTTTTGCATACTTGCTACCATTTCTTTTGTTACTAATTTAGGTGCTTTAGCTCCAGGAATTAATACAGTAGAAATTACTAAGTCTGCATTTTTTACTGCTTGAGCTATGTTTGCTTTTGTTGAATATAGAGTTTCTATATCACGACCAAATTGGTTAGATAATTCTGTTAATCTATCAATATTAACGTCTAATACTGTAACGTTTGCTCCAAGACCAACAGCAGCTGTTGTAGCAGCAGAACCAGCAATACCTGCACCTACAACTACAACTTTACCAACTTTAACACCTGGCACACCTTGAATTAATAATCCTTTTCCTCCATGAGGTTTTGTTAAGAATCTTACACCTTCTTGAACAGCCATTCTTCCTGCTACTTCACTCATCGGTCTTAGTAATGGTAAACCTCTTCCAACTCTAACTGTTTCAAAAGCTATACCTGTTACTTTACTATCTACAAGTGCTTTTGTTAGGTGTGGTTCGGCGGCTAAATGTAAATAAGTATAAATTAATTGCCCTTCTCTAAAGTATTTGTATTCAGATTCTAGTGGTTCTTTAACTTTGTATATTAGTTCAGCTTTGCTCCATACTTCTTCTGCTGTATCTAATAAAATAGCTCCTGATGCTTCATACTCAGAGTCAGTAATTCCTGAACCTAATCCTGCTCCTTTCTCGACGAACACTTCATGTCCAGCTGAAACAAGTTCTTGTACTATTCCTGGTACAGCCGAAACTCTGTTCTCGTTATTTTTTATTTCTGTTGGTATTCCTATTTTCATTATACCCCTCCTTAGTATTTTGTTTTGTACATTTATATTCTAACATAAGCATAGCATTTTGAAAACACTTTATTTTATGAATTAATTTTATCAAAATGTTTATTTTCAATACATCATTCTATTATTTGAAATGTGTTTTGTAAATTAATAGTCTACTGTATTATATTTTTCCAATAAAATAAACCTTATAAAGTCCTAATGCAACTAATTAATTACTATATATCTCCTATATAAAAATATTGAACTTAGGTACAAAATAAATTATCATAAAATTTTTCTCCACTATAATTATTACCCATTTTTAATACTTGACATATTTTAATTAGATTCTTTCTTGTATTAAATTATAATTACTAAATCATTGCAATGTAGGAAAAACATCTTTTTTAAAAATTTTGACATTTCATTAATTATAACATTATTTTTATACATAAATATTTTATCTGAAATAAATTAAAAAATTGATTTTAAATTTTTTTGACAAATATATCTACCATCTTTAAAAATTTTTAAAACTTTCTATAGTAGCTAAATTAAAAATAAAAATTAATTATTTCTATTTAAAAGCAATTATACTTTATAAACAAAAAATATTTTAAAGGATTATATATTTTATAAAACTTACTGACCTACTTTCTCCAGTAAATTGTTTGAATTCTGTGGCATCTTGATAAATCATCATGTCAAGACCGTTTATTATTTCTTTACAGCCAGCTTCTTTTGATAATTCCATTGTTTTAGTTTCACGAGGATTGTAATACATTCGTTAACTACTAAATCTTTTTTGAAGAATGATACATCAGGAATTACTGATTCTTCTTGAGGTTTCATTCCTACTCCAGTAACTTGAACAAAAAGTCGCTTTGGTTCATTTTTTCTTTAAATAAATCAAGATTATAAAAAGTACATAGTTATGCTGTTCAATCTGTTGTTTCGTTGATTTTTGCTACCCGTTTTTTCATAGGTTCAAAGTATTTGTCTTCCAGTGAGACGATATTAATTTTTCCTACTCCATTAATAGCCGTTTGAGAGATGATACTTGTTGCTAGATCAGTCGCACCTAAAATAGTTAAAGTTTTCCCTTTTGTATTATATCTTCTTTCTTCAAGAGCCATTATACAACCTGTTCCATCAGTAGTATCTCCTAGTAAGTGTTCATTGTTATTTACTAATGTATTAACCTCTCCTTCCAGTTTTACAACTGGCGTTAAGTCGTCAATGAATTACGGACTTTTTGTGAATTTGAGTTCATAAAAATAAAAGCTCCTAAAATTAATTTTTTCACTGTTATTG
The DNA here is from genome assembly GCF_018790995.1 of Gemella sp. zg-1178. NCBI lineage: Bacteria > Bacillati > Bacillota > Bacilli > Caryophanales > Gemellaceae > Gemella > Gemella sp. zg-1178. The sequence continues at coordinate 20,082 of NZ_JAHKEI010000007.1, read as the reverse complement.
TACACCCTAAATTTTCTATTGTCTAATTAATAAAAACAATAAAATTAATAGATTTTTTTCATACTTTGATATATAATCAAATTTAAATATTATTTAAATATAAAAATGGAGGCTATTAATATGAATCTATTTCATCTTAAATATTTTATTAAATTAGCAGAGTTAGAACATTATACCAAAGCGGCAAAAGAATTAAATATAACTCAGCCCAGCCTTAGTCATGCAATAGCTAGCTTAGAAGAAGAAATAAATGTAAAACTCTTTGAAAAAAAAGGTAGAAATATTATTCTTACAAAAACTGGAAACATATTTTTTAATATAATTAAAGCTGCAGTTACCAATATAGATGACGCCGTTGATTATGTACAAAAAATAAATGCTGGAGATGGATTAATAAATATTGGATTTTTAAGGACCTTAGGTGTATCTTCAATACCTACCTTATGTAGAAAATTTAAAGAAGATAATAAGGACAAGGAAATTAATTTTAACTTTTATAACGGTTTTTCAGAAAGATTGATAGCAGGCTTAAAAAGTGGCGAGTATGATGTAGTATTTACATCTAAAATAAATAGTGATGAGTCTATAGAATATGTCCCCTTAGGAAAACAAGAACTTCTTTTAATAACTCCTAAAAATCATGAGTTAAGCGACAGAAACACTGTAAGTTTAGAAGAAATTTTAAAATATGATTTTGTAGGTTTCCAAAAAAATACAGGTTTAAACAATATAATTATGCCCAACTTTGCAAAAATAAAAAAATACCCTCATATAAAATACACAGCAGAAGAAGACCAAGTAGTTGCTGGTTTGGTTGCACAAGGATTTGGAATTTCTATAGTTCCAGATATGCCAATTTTAGAAAGTTTAGATCTTAATAAAATACACATAGAAGACATAGAACAAAATAGAATTTTTTATCTAGCCTATTTAAAAGACCTGGTGAACATACCTGTTGTTTATGAATTTATAAAATATGTAAGTAATTATAAATTAAGTAAATATATAAAAACATATTAAAGGCTTGCTAAATTTTAGCAACTTTTTTATTTATAAATTTTTTCTTGTATTAGTATTAATTGTCCATAGGCAGCGGTTATTATAATATCTGGATTTAAAATTTTTAATTCATTAAATACTTCTTCATCATGGCTAATATTAATAGGTTGTAAAACTTTTATATTATGTTCTTCTGCTAATACTTTTACAGGAGAAGGAGTTAATATTTTTTTTCTCCCTATTTTTTTATCTGCTTGTGTTATTACTAAATCGACACCAAAATCATCTATCAACATTTTCAGAATTGGAACTGAAAAATTAGGTGTTCCCATAAATGCTATTTTTTTATTTTTCATAACAAATATTCTCCTGAAATTTAATCATAATAATTATACTATGCTATTAAAAAAAAATCAAAAAATGCCCTTATAAAAAGAAAAATACCAAATTCATTTTAAAATTTGGTATTTTATATTTATTTACAATTTAATTATATCTCTGGCTATTTTATCCAAATTATTTATATTTATAAAAGTATTTGTAATAAAATATGCTTGTTTAGAGTTTATCGAATTTTCCGTAGCTTGTCTAGCAATATTAAAATTATTTTCAGTAACAAGTATTTTTTCAGAAATTAACTCAATATCTTCTTTTCTACATTAAATAATTTTGAAAAAGTTATGTTTTAAGTCCTAACATACATATAACCATCATAAATAGCATATTATCATAAGATTTATTTATAAACTAATCTTTTTATAATTAAAATATATCCTAAATAAAAATAAACCATCATATCTTCAACATAGTAAGTATTATATATCTAATAATTTCTCATCTCTTACAAAGACATTTTTATTAACTCTATTAATTTGAGAAACACATAACTAAGCTAGATGAAATTATTTAGTGCTTATTTATAACTTAAAATTTTTCTATTCACTTGAATTAATACTTATTATTAAGCACATTTCTATTTCTATTTATTTTATATTAAAATAATTAGTTATTTTTTATTATTACTAATTATTATAGTTCTAAATAAAATTCTACAAAAATTTATTTTTAATTTAAGGTCAATATATGCTATAATATTTAAGATAATTTTTGAAAGGATAAAAAATGAGCGACATTAAAAATAATAAAGGTTTAGTTACAGAAGAAAAAGTTATTTTTCGTGTTTGTGATGAATGCCTTGGCGTAAACTTAAAAACTTTAATACCAAAACTTAAAAAGAAGGCTCCCAATGCTGAATTTATTATAGGATGTCAATCTTATTGTGGACCGGGTAGAAAACAAACTTTTACTCTGGTAAATAGTAGAATTTGTATAGCCGATACAGAAATTGAATTAATGCCTCTAGTTGATGAAAAATTAAAGGAAAAAGTATCAGCTGAAGATGAGGAAAAATATTATAAACGCATGCAACGCAGGCTAGAAAGAACTTTTTACTTTGTTGTACCAGAAAATACCACAATAAAAAGAAATGAAAATTTTTCAATTACTAAAGAGGGAATTATTGCAAGAAAAGCCAGCAGGTCATTCTTGGATAAGGTGGAAATATCTTCTAATCTTGACACGAATAAAGAAGGGGTTTATGAAATTATATATTCGGTTGATATAGAAGGAAAACACTATACGAGAACTAGATTAATTACAGTAGAATAGAGTATATTATATCCTAATAAAATATTAACAATTCAAAAAATTTTTACTCTACTCTAAAAAACATAAAATTATATTAATAATTAGAAAAAGAAAATTCTAAAATTATTTACTTTTATGAAATCTGTGTTATAATAAAGCTATAAAGGATAAGGAGGTATCTATCATGGAAAACAGATATTCAAAAATTCTAGTCGCAGTTGATGGTTCAAGACAAGCAGAATGGGCATTCAAATATGCAGTATCAATCGCAAAACGTAATGAAAATGCGTACTTATATATAGCTTCAGTCATTGATGCTACAATAGCAACATCTGGTCTATCAGACCCATACATTTTTAATTCTTTCTACAAAAAAACCAAGGCTTTAGTTGAAAGTTATGTAGAAGTTGCTAAAAAAGAAGGACTAAATCATGTACATGGTATCGTTGAACAAGGTATTCCCAAAATAGTTCTTAGTGAAGATATAGTTGACGAAAAAGATATTGACCTAGTGGTTTGTGGCTCTTCTGGTCTAACAGGATTCAAGAGAATGCTTATGGGGTCTGTATCAGAAGGAATAGTGCGTTATGCTAAATGTGATGTTATAATCATCAAACAAAAATCTATACCAGAAGATTTCGAACCAAAAATTGCTTTACAATTCCAAAAAGAAGATTAATTTATTATAAAATCTGCAATTTATTTTGCAGGTTTTTTATTTTAAATAAGTTTTTATAAAAAATTAGTGCAACTTTTTTGCACTAATCTATTTTATTTTAAAATAATTTCTTATTAATTTCCCTGAAAATAAATTTTATTAGTATGCAATTTCTGTATTAATAATTTACTTTTTTAAATAAATATTTATTAGCTTGTTTTTAAAAAATATCTTTAAAACTTTATTCAATTTTAATAAAAAATTTTTATACATATCTATTAAAAATATAAAAAAATTAGTGTAAGTTTCTCCCACACACTAATTTCTTTTTATAAAACTATTTCTTAAATTTGATAAAAATAAAATCCTACTTTACCCTAGTCATAATTTTTAATATTCTATCTTTTGTTTCAAGATTTAGGCTTATTCTTTCTGCAATTCCTTTTTTATCAAAATAAAGAACTTCATCACAACTACTACATAAAAATTCATAATCATGCGTAATAATAAATATAATTATTTCCTTATTACTTATTTCTTGAATGAGATTTGATAATTCGTTCATGTTGATAAAATCTAAACCACTTGTTGGCTCATCAAATATTAAAATCTTTTTCCCTGACAGGAGGGCAGAAGCGATGGCAACACGCTGTTTTTCTCCGCCTGATAGGGTGTTGGGGTGCCTATCAAGTAAATGGTTTAACTTTAATTTAGTAACTATATTATCAAAATTTCTTAAGTCTTTACAACCCAACTTTATTTCTGTTTCTACCCTGTTAGTAAATAGTTGATAATTGACATCTTGCATAACTTGAAAACAAGTATTTACTAAATCTTTTTTCTTCAATTCTTTACCACTTAAAATTAGCTGACCTTTTGATTTTAAAAATCCTGACAGAGCATTTGCAAAAGTAGTCTTGCCACAACCATTATCTCCTATTATGGCATAAACTAAACCACTAGGGAAATTTTCTTCCCTATGAATAAGGTTTTTATTATTTACCTTATATTCAAAATTTTTTAATTGCAAATAATTTTTACCAATATTTTTTAATTTCTTGTCTGCTAACTTGACCAAGTTCAAATCTAATTGACGTGTACGACAATGACTGCCATCAAAATTTTTTAAGTCCTCTTTAAAAAATTCATGAATAATTTTTCCATCTTTAACTATAAACATTCTATCAATTAAATTTTTCAGGTAGTATATCCTGTGTTCTGCTATGACAATAGTCTTACCCTCTTTTTTTAATTTAGCAATAATATCTGCTATTAAAGATATGGCTTTAAGGTCAAGGTTACTTGTTATTTCATCAAGAACATAAATATCAGCATCTAACATCATGCTAGCCATAAAGGCTAATTTTTGTTTTTCTCCCCCACTAATTTCTAAAATATTTCTGTCTAGTAAATTTTCTGCTTCAAATTCTTTAACCAAAAAATTTATACGTTCTAAAATTTTTTGAGGAGCAAAACCAAAATTTTCCATACTAAAGGCTAATTCACTTGTAGAATCTAGATGAAAAAACTGATTTTTTGGATTTTGAAAAACACTTCCTACAATACTAGAAAATTCGGTTAAATTATCGCCAATTTTTAGATGAGCAAGCTTCATACTACCACTAAAGCCACCCTCAAAAAATTCTGGGGCTAGGCCATTTAACATTCTTAAAATTGTAGTTTTCCCACAACCAGACGAACCCGTAAATAAGACACATTCACCCTTAGAAATTTTTAAATTTAAGTTTTCTATATTTAATTTTTCAGACTTGCTATATTTAAAATTAAAGTCTTTAAATTCTATCATAATTTACCTACTAACTATATAACTTAACTCCTCAAATTTTCGTTGAATAACCAAGTTACTATATCTTAAATATAAATACAAAAACTACTAATTTAACTAAAAATATCATAAATAAATAATCAGTAATTTTAAATTTTAATACTTGTATAGAACTTGCTTTACCCTTGTGTTCAATCCCCCTACACAAGCAAGATATTGATAATTCATTAGCTATGTTGGTACTTATAATTACATAGGGAACAAAAACATATTCCATAAATTTTAAGGGGTGTCTAAAATAGTAAAAAGGACTATTCCCTACACCCTTAATCTTCAAAGAATTTTTTATCATACTATAATCAGCTAACATAACAGGAAAAAACCTGAAAACAACTGCCAAGACGATAATTACACTATTGGATAGTTTAATCTTGCGTAAAAAAGTTATTAACTCAGAAACCTTAGAACTACCAACCAATACCATACCTGCACATATAGGAAAATAAACCGTCTTAAACAACAAAGAACTAAATAATACAAGATTGTCTATAAAACCTAGACTACCTACCTTAGCTAAAAATAATTCATAAAGTGTAAATAATAGGTATATGGCATATATTCTTAAAGCCCGATACTGATTAAAAAATATAAAAACTATTAGGCTGAAAATAGTTGCTAGTATTAGATGTTCATAAATTGACATTTTTTTAAACATAAAAACATTGGCAAGTAAAAGTAGCAATATTTTTGTTCTAATATCTAATCTTAGATTCATTTTATAAGCCTGCTTTGTCAAAATTTCTAAAATATAATTTTCTTCCTATGTATGTTCCTAGTGCAGAAAAAACAATAGTTAGCACAACTACAACAATAAAAATATTCATACTTGAATTAGACATTACAAAATCTATTTTTTCTGGACTGAAACCTCTGGCTTTTAAGTGTTCAATATAACTATCACGCATAAAGTACATAGGCATCAAAGCACCTAGCCCACCCAATGTGAAGAAAATATAAGAAAGATACTCATTATTTTTTCTAAAGAAATATTCTGCTAGTAAACCTCCTAAAATAGTAATAGGAAAGGCAATATATGGATGCCCTGATAAAAGTAAAAAGACACCAATTATAAAAGCTGCAATAAACACGGCATAGTCTTTTTTTATTTTATTAAATATTAGGGTATAGGCAGGTGCGGCAAAAAGTCCTGTTGCTACCGTAGTAAAAACAGAAAAATATAATTTACCAGCAAATAAAACAGAAAATACCCCTGCACAAACTCCGAGACCTACTGCCATTAGTAAAATTAAAAGTAGGGTATATAGCCCTAAAGTTATTAAATCTTTTGTTTTCAACTTATTATCATTTTCTTTATTAATATACTTTAATTCAGTCATAATAACTACCTACACTAATTCCTTTATTACTGCCAAGGCCGCCTCAAAATTTGGTTCTGAACTAACTTCATCACACAATTCTAAATATTTAACTTGACCACTTTTATCTAAAACTATAACTTGACGAGCCAATAATTCTATATCCTTAATCAGGCCCCCGACATTATTTTCAAAATCTCTATAACGATAATCTGAAACAGTGATAGCATTATTTACATCTTTATCTGCACAAAATCTATTAAGCGTAAAAGGCAAATCTTTCGATACCGTAACAACTACTAAATCTTCATAATTTTTTACTTCTTGATTAAATCTTACAGTTTGCATAGCACAGATACCAGTATCTACTGAGGGAAAAGCATTAACAACTATAATCTTTCCAGCATAATCTGCCAAATTAAAATCTGTCATATCCTTATTAACTGCCTTAAAATTTGGAAACTTACTACCAATTTCTATCCCCTTAAAAGTAACTTCGACTGGACGTCCCTTAAATGTAATATTTTTATTCATAATTTCTACTTCCTTCCTAGAATACTATATATTATAATATTATAATATCATAATTTATTATAAAAGAGAATAGTTATCAATTGAAAACATGTAATAAAAATTATAATTCTAGTCTGAATAGTGGTAGGCTAAACGAGCAGACCCATCTTCTACATAAATAATACCACAATACTGAAAATTATTTTTTGTAATGAGTCTTTGCATTAGCAAATTATCTTCGTGTGTGTCTATCCTTAAATCTGAAATTTGCCTTTTACAATATGATATAGCAAAATCAAAAATTCCCTTTTTACTACCCCTACTTGCTATTCTATGAATTGCTGCATAGTCATTATCATTAAGCCAATTTCCTTCTATATAATTATAAGTTTCGTCCATACCAAAGATAAGGGCAAAGACACCATAGATGTTTTTTTCATCTCCAACAACATAGAGTTGCCCCTTTTTTATATCATCAACTAATAATTCTTTCTTAGGATGATTATTTCTCCACTGCTGAGGATTATTATTTGCAATCATAAAATTTCTTGCAATAGAATATATAAGTAATACTTCCTCTAAATCTTCCATTCTTGCTTTTCTAACTTTCATTACTTAACCACCTCTTATATATTAAAATTGATAATATAGCCCAAGATAAACCCATTGAAAATCCAGCTATAAGATCAGTCGGATAATGAACTCCTAAATAAATTCTAGTAAAGCAAATAAATAAACTAAAAATTATAGCTAAAGAGTATATAAACAAAATAATCTTTTTATTTTTTATATTTTTTGTTAGGATATAAGCCAAAAGAATATATATTATTGCAGATGCCATAGCATGTCCACTCGGAAAAGAATAACCCTTAACAGAAATTAAATTTTCTATATAAGAATCTGAATAAGGTCTAGGTCTTGCAAAAATATATTTTAAAATTCTATTTAGGAAAAATGCCCCTAACAAACTACTCATAGCCAAGAAAATAGCTAATTTCAATTCTTTCTTTAATATTAATATCAAACAAACTACAAGAACTAAAATTGTTAAAAATAAAGAACCACCCATGTGAGTAATAGTTACAATAATTTTAGTCATATTAATATTTCTTATTTCTAAAATATAAGACCAAATTTTATTATCAATTTGCCACTTATTATTACTAGGTTCACCCAAACCAAATAAAATAATTATAAAAAAAGGTAAACTACTGATAAGACTTAATAAATATAAATTTTTATTTTTCATTATTTATATTTTCTCCATTCAGAAAAATTTTTAATTTTATTATATATAAATTTTTATAATTATAGCAAAAGTTTTGATAAAGTAAAAAATATTTAAATAAAGCTTAATATATTGAGCAAATATATATTATAAAATAAAAATCTACATTCTATATAAGAAAAAACATACTAACTTCATAAAAAATATTAAAAACGACAAAAAAACAAGAAAATATCATGAATTAAAAATATTTAAAACTAAATGATATAAATAAGATAAAAGGCTTAAGGACTTATGGATATTAGACTAGAATAATAGAAAACTTTAGGACTTCAGCATTATAGAAAGGCTAGAGAACTTAAAAGGTGTAAAGTAATTTATAAAACTATAAAAATAGATAAAGACAAAAGTTATTTATAGGATTAAAATTATAGGGATTAATATATTAAATGCTAAGTAAGCACAAATTACTTCTGCACTATTATAGGCTTTAGTTTATTTTAAAACTGTATATTTGCCCTTACTCTGTCCTTATAAATTTGATATCACCAAACTTAAAAAAACTAGGACAAAAATTGCTAAAGAAAGTAGAGGAAAATTTAATAATGAAACTTCTATAATAAAAAATATAAAAGTAGTAAAGATTAAATGTTTGAAACTATGAAAAATTGATAAGTTCTTTAGCAAAATTCACTTTAAAAAGTTTTATTTGAGAAAGTGGGAAAGAATTTTCTTATTAAAAAGAAATTGAGAAAATGGGAATAGAGCCATATTTTTCTTACTAGCCATTCAGCCTGATAAAGAGCTAGTAAAAAAAGCCTAACTAATTGCTTATAGGCTATTGTAGCAAGGAAATTTATTTACTTAAAATTAACTTGGTAGAATTAATAAAAAATCTAATGGAGTTTTACAATAGATCTAGAAAATCGCTTAATTGTCAAACTCCATTTGATATGTTTATTATAACGTTTAGTTTTACCTGTGTTTCTTAATATTTTATATTTTTAATATATTTTCATAGCTTAATCTATTAATGAAACTTTGATAAAGTTAGTAGTTCCTACACTACTCTTACCTGCATTTACTGGGATACCTCCGGTTATGATAATTGCATTATCTTTTTTAGCATAACCAGATTCAACAGCAATATCTTTTGCAGTTTCTAACATTTCATCTGTTGAAGTTACTTGATGAGAAACTTTTGCATCCACTCCCCATACTAAACTTAGTCCTCTAGCTACTTTTTCACTTGGAGTAACTGCTAGGATTGAAGCGTTAGGGCGATATTTAGAAATTAGACGGGCTGTTTGACCTGATTCTGTATAAGTTACTATGGTATGCAAGTCTAAATTAAGGGCCGTATAGCCAACAGAAATACCTATGGCATTCGTAACATTACATTTTTTGTCAGTTTTTGATCTTTCTTTGATAATGCTTGAATAGTCCTGCATATCTTCTGCACGTTTGGCGATTGTTGCCATTGTTTCTACCGATTCAACAGGATAAGCACCCGCGGCTGATTCTCCAGATAACATTATTGCATCTGTACCGTCAAAAATAGCGTTAGCTACATCTGATACTTCTGCACGTGTTGGTCGTGGATTTTTTTGCATTGAATCTAACATTTGTGTAGCAGTGATAACAAATTTTCCAGATTTATTACAACGACGAATAATATCTTTTTGGATAATCGGCACTTCTTCTGCTGGAACTTCTACACCTAAATCTCCACGAGCAATCATAATTCCCTCTGATACTTCTAAAACTGATTCTATATTATCAACACATTCTTGGCATTCTACCTTAGGAATTATTTGAACGTGTTCGCAACCTTCTTCTTTTAAAATACGGCGTACTTCTAAAACATTTTCTTTAGTACGAACAAATGATGCAGCGACAAAGTCAATACCTTGTTTACAGCCAAAACGAATATCTTGCTCATCTTTTTCAGTAATACCTGGTAATTTAGTTGATACACCTGGCACATTTACACCTTTTTTATTTTTAAGAACTCCACCATTTTGAATAGTTGTGTATATCAATCCAGCTTCCACATCAACTTTATTTACCGTAAGTCCTATTAAGCCATCATCTAATAATATTGTATCACCAGCTTTTACATCATGAACCAATTCTCCATAAGTAATTGAGAACATCTTAGGACTTCCTAATACTTCTTTCATAGATACGATAACATCTTTTCCTTTTTCTAAAAGTATGGCTCCATTTTCCATTTCATTAGTTCTAATTTCTGGACCCTTAGTATCTAAAAGTATGGCTATATTTTTCCCAGTTTCTTCTCGAACCTCTTTTATTGTAGCGATACGTGCCGCGTGTTCTTCATAATCTCCGTGCGAAAAGTTAAGACGGCAAACATTCATTCCTAGTTCTGCCATTTTTTTCAAGATTTCTTTTTTTTCTGATTTTGGCCCTATTGTACAAATTATTTTTGTTTTTTTACTCATTCTTTACCTCGTTTTATATTGAAAGTTGTTTTGACACTTCATACATATCTAAGTCTACTGTGTGTTCGTCTTCAAAGACATCTTCAAAGCGTGAACTTACCAATCTATTATTTTGAATACCTACTGCTCTTCCCGATTCTCCAGCAATAAGTAATTGCACTGCATAGTTACCAAGTCTTGATGCTAGCAACCTATCCATAGCACTAGGTGTCCCACCGCGTTGAATATGACCTAAAATGGCATATTTTACATTGATGCCATAATCTTTTTTTATCATTTCTGATAGTTCAGGTGCAGACATAACTCCTTCTGCTAAGATGATGATTGAGTGTTTTTTCCCCCTAGCTTCTGCTTGGCGTACTCTTGAAATTACATCTTCAAGAGATTCTTTTTTTTCTGGAATTATTATTGATTCTGAACCACCTGCAATACCTGCAACTAGGGCTAAATCTCCTGCATTACGTCCCATTACTTCTATAACAAATACTCTTTCATGGCTTGATGCTGTATCACGAATTTTATCTATGGCGTCAATTATTGTATTTAAGGCTGTGTCAAAACCGATAGTAAAATCAGTCCCGCAAATATCATTATCTATGGTGCCTGGGATACCAATAGTTTTTATATCCATTTCCCTACTAAGTGCCATGGCACCACGATAAGAACCATCACCACCAACAACTACAAGCCCATCAATACCCAGATTTTTTAAATTTTGAATAGCGCCTTTTCTTACGTCAGGATTGGCAAATTCTGGAAATCTTGCAGAACCTAAAAAAGTTCCCCCACGATTTATAATGTTACCAACATCCCCACATTCAAGTTTTTTTATTTTACCTTCTAGCATACCCTTGTATCCTTGAAATATACCGTAGGCTTCGATACCATTAAAAATCGCTGTTCTTACAACTGCACGAACGGTAGCATTCATGCCCGGAGCATCTCCACCACTTGTTAAGACTGCTATTTTTTTCATCTTAAAGAACTCCTTTTTTATTTTATTCATATAAATAATAACATATTTTTTATTTTATTACTAGAGAAAAAAGGATTATTTTTGTTTTTTTGTTTGTTTTTTCTTTTTATTTAATTTATGTATAAGTTAATTTAATAGCTTTTTCAGGGTAGGCTTGCAAAAATTTACAAACAAATTCTTGTTCGTTTTTTATGTGAGTTTTTTTAGTTATTTTATTATTTTTAAAAACGGAAATTAATTTAACCTTTGCATCACTAGCAATATACTCTTTTACAAAATTAATATTTTCTTCGTCTATCAGAACATATATTTGTTTGATATTATTTAAGCAATAATCTCGATATTTTTCTAGTGTCCTTATTTTTTCTAAAATATATTGTAGTCTGTCATTTCTAATTTGGGCTTTGACAGAAATTACAAAAAAATTATTTGTCTTTAACATGGCAAGGACATATTTATATACATCAGGAAATACTGTAAGGTCGTAGTCAGCCCTGCCGTCATTTACGGTTAAAAATGCCATTGTATCTCCTTTTTTAGTTTTTATTTCTTTGATATTAATTACTTCTACATAAGTATCGCTACTTTCATTTGTTAGATATTTAAGTGGCAGGTAGTGATATTTTTCTTTTTCTACTTGGGCTGGATGTTTTAAAAAATAAGTTCCTGTAACTTCTTTTTCCATTTTTATTTTTTCTTGTACTGTATAGTCTTCAACTTCTTCAATTTTCAAAGTTAGACCTTCTGTATTTATAGCAAATCTCACCTTGTCAATGTGTTGTCTAGTATCTTCATAATAATCTTTTATTTTTTTCATTACAGTGGCTCGATTATAACCAAAGCTATCCAAGGCCCCAGCCTTTACTAAAGAAGTTGCCGCTTGATAGTCTACTTTTTTATTCATTCTTCTTAAAAAGTCATCAATATCTAAGTATTTACCAAAATTTAGCCTGTCATTTACTATTTCTGTTGCCGACCTAAAACCTACATTTTTTATTGCGACTAGAGCAAAGCTGATATTATTTTTATGAACTGTAAAATTAATTCCACTTATGTTGACATCTGGATTGAGTAATTTTATATTGTGGATATTTAATTCTTGTTTATATTCATTTATTTTATTTTCACTGTTGACAACATTATTTAATAAAGCTGTCATGAAATAGTGGTTGTAATAATATTTTAAGTAAGCAAGTTTGTAAGCTAACATACTATAGACCACAGCGTGAGATTTATTAAAACCGTAGTTGGCAAAGGTTACTATCATTTCAAAAATAGCCTGGGCTATTTTTAGGTCGTAACCAGAGGCAACAGATTTTTCTATGAAGATTTTACCGTAATATTCTAAGTCTTCTTTTTTCTTTTTGCTAACTGCTCGACGCATATTGTCCGCTTCATTCAAACTCATATTGGCAAAATTTACGGCTATGAGCATAATCTGTTCTTGATAGACAATAACTCCGTAAGTGTCTTTTAAAATTTTCTCAAGTTTGGGGTGAGGATATTTTACATTTTCTTTGCCGTGTTTTCTATTAATATAAGTTTCTATGTGGGACATGGGTCCTGGTCGATATAAGGAAGTCATGGCTACAATATCATTAAATTCTGTCGGTTGTAAGAGGCGTAATTTTTCTTTTATACCGCTATTTTCAAACTGGAATATCCCTTCTGTTTTACCCTCAGCAAATAGCTTATAAACATTTTTATCTTTGTAATTTATATTTTTTATATCAAAATTTTTTTCTGTTTTTTGAATTTCCTTAACAATATTATCTACCATTGTTAAGTATCTTATACCAAGAAAATCTATTTTTAAAAGTCCCACATATTCTATATCGTCCATAGTCCACTGGGTTAGGTTACTTACAAGATTTCCTTTTTCTAGGGCAGTATAATTATATAAATTATTTTCATCACTAATAATTAAGCCTGCTGCGTGTACTGAGGTATTGCGTGGTAAATTTTCTAAACTCTTAGCAACAATGAACCAGCGTTCATTTTGCTGGCTAGAATGAACAAAATTTCTCAAGTCTAAATTTTCTTCGTAACATTCTTCTAAACTCATACGAGAATTAATTAGTCTACTGATATACTTTAAATTTTCATCGGAAAATTGCAGTATCCTAGCACTTTCTCTAGCAGCACTTTTGGATTGAAAAGTATTAAAGGTTATGATTTGGGCTACCCTATTGCTGCCATATTTTTCTTCTACATATTTTATTACTTCATCTCTACGAGTATCCTGAAAATCTATATCAATATCAGGCATAGAAATTCTATCCTTATTTAAAAATCTTTCAAATAGCAAATTAAATTCTAGTGGGTCAGCCTCTGTAATATCCAGCAAATAACAGACCAAACTTCCTGCTGCACTACCACGTCCTGCCCCAACAGAAATTCCATTTTCTTTGGCATATTTTACAAAATCTCTAACTATTAAGAAATAATCAGCAAAGCCCATTTCATAAATTGTTTTAAGTTCATAATCAAAACGTTTTTTATATTTATAAAAATCTTTACCACCTAATTTTTGTTTTGCTCCTTTCACCACAAGATAGTGCAGATATTCAAGGCTTGATTTTTGTTTGAAAATTTCTTCATCTTTATTATAGACATATTTGGGTAGATGATAGCCCTTAAATTCTAAGCTGTATTTAGTTTTTTTAATAATTTCTTCTTGCCTTGCAATAGCTTTTTCCAATAAATTTTTAGCCAAGGGATTAATAATATTATCAAGAAGTTTTATGATATTATCCTGGGTGTAAACAAAATCATTACCCCTAGTTACAACTAATTCTTCTATATTTAATTTTCTGTTATCTCTTATTGCCCTAGCAACAACAAGAGTTTGATAATTATTATAGTCTAAATAGTAACTTGCTTTGGAATAAACTAATTTACTAATATATTGATAGACCTTGTAGTTATAACTTTCATTAAATGCGAAGTAGTAATCTAAATTTTTTATTTTTTCTACAATATCTTTTGCTTGATTTACAGAAAATATTTCCGATGCAACTATAAGGAGGCAGTCATCTTTAAAATCAGATAAGGTCTCAGCCATTTCTTCTAAAGAAAATTCTTTGCCCTTAGTTTGTATAAGACTAGAAATTTTTAGAAGTTGCTTAAACATTTTTTCATTTTTACATAAAATATTTAAGTTTAGAAAATCTAGTTCGTTGCTTACTTTTATTTCTAGGGCCTGGATTAAAGATATATTATATTTTTTAGCTAGTTTATGACTTTGGATAGCTGCATACATATTTGGGTCTGTGATACAGACTGCTTCTTGCTTGTCAGCCTCTAATTTTTGAAATAAATTTTCTAATTTTATGGTACTATTTAACAAGTCATAGCTGGTGTGCACCTGCAAGTTATAATATTTCATACTATCCACCCTTCTTAATTAATAATATTTTAATTATACTATAAATAGAAAAAAAATAAAATTTAGCTAATTTATATTTTAAAAAAAATATTTTCAGTGAATATGAATAAAAAATATTAATTTTATTTTTTTGTTGCTCATAAAATATTTTTTTCAGTAAGTGGATAAAAATATTTAAAATTTTTAAATACAAATTATTTTAAACTTTAATATGGTCATAATAAAAAGCAATAACTCAATTTCTTGAATTACTGCCTTGACTTAGCCACAGTTGCTTGTGCCACCCTCTATAAAGTCCCCCAAGTCCTTAGTTTCTTCTTTGAGATAGCGATAAACACGCTTGTTTGAACAACCTATAAAGTGTACCGTTTTTGCTTTTTCACTTATAAAATTACCATCTTCATCAACAAGATTTTTGTCGGCAATACGGCGTTCTATCTTGCCTATAAAATGTACATAACCTTCAAATTCTATACACTCACTCACCCTGCATTCCATTGATAAAAAACATTCATCAATTAGGGGGGCGTCTACAAAATTTCCTACCGTATAGGGCAGGTCAGCCTGCTGTAACTTGTTGTTACCACTGAAAAAACCGCATATTTCTATTTCAGACATCAGACTATCACAGGGTAAATTTATTGTAAATTCGCCATATTTTTTTATTTGCTCTGCCGCATGACTATCCGAAGTTATTCCCATATTAATTGTATTTCCCAAAGAATATGTCGAGCTTATTGTTGTTGCATTGTACTTAAACTTATCATCCTTGTAGCCAACCAAAACCACTGGGAAAGCATAATATAATTTTTTAGTGTGAATTTCAGATTTTTCTTTTATAAACATATTTTCCCTCTTAATTTCTAACAAAAATTAATTCTTTCTCAGAAGATAAGTCTTCTTTGTAACGATAATTATCAAATTCTATATTTTTTATTTCTTCAATACTATCAATATTCTTTTCTATGAGCTGACTTAAAAATTTACCCCTAGCCTTTTTAGAAATAGTAGAATGAACTTTTAATTCTCCGTCTTTTTTCTCCATAAATATGATTTTTATAAGTTTACTCCTCAAGTCTTTTGAAAAAACTTCTTCAAATTCTTTTGAGAGTAGAGAAATAGCAAAATCTTCATTCTTTAAAAATTCGTCATATTCACTACGCCAGTATTGTTTTAAGGACATACTCCCTACCTTGATATTTTGAAGAAAATCTAGTCTGTGTTCGGATATTTTTTCGTATGCACTAATAATACCATAAAAGGACGAGGCAATAAAAACATTAGCACCCACATAGTCTTTCTCCTTGGAGGTTAGGTCCACTCTTTTTATATTACGATACATCAAACCGTCAAATAAGTTTATAGCTTCGTATATTTTGGCATCAAGACTAGCTATATTTTTTAAACGCAGGATTTCTTTTTGAGCCTGCTCTTCTTTAATTTTGTATATCCTTGCTAAGTCTTTTATATCATACTTCAATAAAACGTCTAAAATCATCTTACTTTTTTCAGGCAAGGTCTGAAGTTTTTGGTTACTACTATCAATTTTCATTTCCTTAGCAGTAGGTATTAAAATTTTCATGTACAACTCCTATAATTTAATACACTAACCATTATATACAAAAAAATTTCTTTTGCAATTAAAAACTATTTTAGATATAAGCAAATACTTTGTTGAAAATATTAAAATTAGTTATAATAAATATAAATTAATTTCTTGGAGGAATAAAAAATGAAGTTTGAATTACCAAAATTACCCTACGGCTATGATTTCTTAGAACCAGTAATAGACAAGGCTACTATGGAAATACACCACTCTAAACACCACGCCGCCTATGTAAATAACCTAAACGCAGCCCTGGAAAAACATTCCGACTTTGAGTTTACCTGTATAGGCAGTGTATTGGAAAATATTGATAAAGTTCCTGCCGACATTAAACAGGCTGTAATCAACAATGGAGGTGGCCACTTAAATCACCTACTATTTTGGAAATCTCTAGCAGCTCCAGATACTTCTGTCTTGACTGGAGAAATAAAAGAAAAAATAGAGGGCGACCTTGGAGGTTATGAAAAATTTGTAGACTTATTCTCAGCGGCGGCAACTAGTCGTTTTGGAAGTGGTTGGGCTTGGCTTGTTCTTAACAAAGACGGTAAACTAGAAGTTATCTCAACTCCAAACCAGGATTCGCCTGTAATGGAAGGAAAATTCCCACTTCTTGGACTAGATGTTTGGGAACATGCCTATTACTTAAATTACCAAAACCGCAGACCAGAATACATCAAAGAATTTTTCAGGGTAGTAAACTGGGATTTCGTAAACTCTCGTTTAGAAAAAGCTAAAAACCACTGTGGTTGCAATAAATAAAAATAAAAATCAACTAAGAAATTCTTAGTTGATTTTTATTTTCTCAGGTAAATTATAAATTTTTTATATATTCTTAAAATTTTTATGCCATAATAAATTTCATTTTAAATTTTTAAAATAAATTATAAGTATTTATATTTCAAATTTTTCTGTATCTTCTTTGCACTCCCCAGTATTTATTACTAACAATTTTTTCTCTGCTCCCCCTCTTTTTATTTCTTATGTCTTTTAAATCTTTACTGCTTATTACCCAAATTTTTCAGACCTGATAAAATTTATTTGAACTTACTGCATACTAGAATATCTCCGCAAGTAAAAGCCAACTATTATTTTTCATATCTTCTACATATTCTGTATTATTTAAATATAGTTCATCATTTCTATCTCTAACAAAACCAAACTTGTATCCGTGTTTTTTTGCAAATTCTTTAAATGCTTCAAACTTATTTTCTACTTGAATATCGATATTTTTACTTTGTCCGTTTTTCTCTCCTCCTTTAGTTTCAATCAACCAGATTGAACCATCTTGAAGTTGAATAATATAGTCGGGATAAAATAGTCTTTGTTTATCAAAATTTGTTCCATAAACTACTGATAGATATTGTTGTCCACTATCTCCATTTTTATACACATATTTCACATTAGGATTTTTCTCGCAATATTTTTCAAATAGTCTTTCTGATGTAGAACGAAAATCGTCTGTAATCATAGATGTATTATATTCCTTATACACATTCGTTTCTAAATTTCTTACGTTGGTTTCAAATGGAAGATAGCGATAATGTTCTTCAGACGGAATTACAAAATCTTCAATTCTGTTTTCCAGCCACTGGGCCTGCAAATATTTTATTCCGGAAAATGTAATAAAATCTTCTTTTAATCTATCGACATTATTAATAATAAAAGCGTAAAATTCTCTTAGGTTTAAATTTAATAATTTATATCTCTTATTAGCAAAACCTTTTAAAAATAGATTTTTAAGTATTTGATGTGTCTTGTCATAGCTAAGTCCGATATGTTTTTTAATGGCATCAACGCAATGCTGTCTATCAATACCGTGAATGTGGGTATTTACTTCAATATCCATTATTCCATATTGTGCATGTTCTTCATTTACTTGCATTAGGGTAGAATATTTACCTCTTAGGTATTTTCTTTTTAAGCTTGTACCAAAAATAAAACCGGCATTTTCTAGTCTTTTTCTATTTTCTTGTTTTATACTGTCTAATGAATATTTTTCTTTAAAAAATTCATAGATACGATTACGCATTTCTTGTTCGTCTACATAGTTGCCGTCTTGATTTCTAAATTCTTTTTTAAGTTTTATAGTTTTTGCTTCATCTTTTAAAAATAATCTCTGCGTTTCAAATCCGCTACCAGCTTTTATTACATCTAATTTATATTTTTCATCAAATGTATATAGATATGAACAGTCTAATATATCTCTTCCATAATGTTTTGCCTTTGGCATTCTTCTAAGTCTACCTAGCGTTTGAATTTCAAATGTATCACTCATGTTCTCACGCAGTTTTACAAGTATCTTGGTACGAGGGCAATCCCAGCCAGTAGCTAGTGCTTGTTTGAAAAGTAAAAATACAGGGCTTGCATTAGCTTTTGTAATGCTGTCTTCATCTCTTGTTCCGATATTTATTTTTCCTAGTTTTTTAGATTTCCTGTCTTTGTCTTCCTTATTTTCTGCACTAAACCATGAAGCCAGTAGTTTATTTTGATAATTATAGCCCATGTTATTCAATTTGTTTTCTACAAATTCAATAAGTTCATCATTTAAATTTGGAAATTGAACTAAAACAAGAGGTCTTACATCTTCTTTTTCATCTATATAGGCTTGTGCAATTTCTTTTCTAAGCTCGTCTGCTTTTTCTAGTAGTATTTCTGCTTCATTTTTGGGGTCAATCACACTTACCGATTCTAATCCCTTATTAATATACATAAAACGTGTAATTAATTCTTCGTTGATTACATCAAGTTCTGGTATTTCATAAAATTCTCCAACAACTCTTTTATTTGGTGTAGCAGATACTCTTATTTCATATTTTGCATTGATACTTGAAATAATATCATCCGCCTTAGATGTATTATTTTGATGTTCTTCATCTATGATAATAATAAAGTTTTTACCTTTTCTATGTGCTTCAGAAATTCTTTCGAAAAGATTTTTTCTTTCGCTTTCTCTTATGGCAGTATTATCTTTTTTAGTAATTGTTTCCCAGTTAATAAAGTAGTTTGTACCAGAAACAAATCCACTAGATAAAATATCAAATAAAGTTCCTGTTTTTAAAGTCGGTGAAAATCGACACATTTTTTCTTTTGACTGTTCTTCAAGTTCTCCCTTGCCCGGACAAAACCAACAAATAATATCATCTTCATGATAATCTAAATATTTTTCAATGTAGGCTACTAAAATTATTGTTTTCCCACTTCCTGTAGGACTTTGCAGGACAATTTTGGGTTTAGACTCACTATTTGTTGTTTTTTCAAAAAGAAAGTCTACTGCTTTTTCTTGAAAGTTTTTTAATTTTAATCCAATCATATTTCTCCAACCTCCTTAAGTTCACTTCTGTAGTAATATTCTGGAATTTCTGTTATGCTTATCTTTTTTTCGTCTAGTATTCTTTGATGGCTTCTTGATAAGAAGATACCCGAGCTAATAAATAGTTTTC